>JAGYMG010000069.1 GCA_018400675.1 bacterium | reverse complement strand
TCTTCATCGGAAAAAATAGTCTTATATAGTTCAGTATTGGCAAAACTAATTTGTTCAAATAATTTTAAATCATCTAAACTAATAATTTTATCGTTACCCTGGATAATATTATGCATGTCCTTGGTAATATCGTAGAAATGAGGATCGGTGGGCCAGATTATATGCCACTCAAGCTCTATGCCGAAAAACTGAAACAATCCTCCTAATGTATTAAACATCTCAGCTACCCCGCCACCGGCAAATGTTGCGTTAAAAGCCACTACCTTCTTTTTTCCGGCTCTTTTTAACATCTCAGCCGAAGATTTAATAGCTTCAAAGATGTCATTAGTTTCTCTTTCACCTAATACCTGACTATATTGACTATAATAATCTTCCAAAGAATGAAAAGAGGGGGTTACTTTATATTTAAGCATCGCGCGAGTTAAGTAAGAATTATTTTGTGCGCATTTAACCAAGACCTTTACCATTCTATTCCAAAGTTCCGGATTATTTGAAAAATTATCCTTTATCGTCCTGACTGTCTTTTTAATTTGGGGTCTGGTTAATTTCAAAGCCTCTTCAGTTTTAATTAACACCTCTTCTAAACCCGCGGCGTCTGTTAGAGCAGAAGAACTAAAAGATGAAGTGGCATTAACGAATACACCCTGTATCTGCAAAGGAGAAACCATTGCATCGTCAGAGAAAGGAGAGCCTGGAACAATCTGCCCTCCTGGGTTAACTGCCTGTTCTGCAGAACTAAGAGTTAAACCGGCCTCTCCTTTATATTTTTCAAGCAGGGCCGTTATGAAATCAACAAATCTCATCTGAGGATTCTCTCTTATAATTTCCACAGATAATCTAAAAAGCAAGCTCCAGGTAAGAGGATAACCGGCCTTAACTAACTCTTCTATAATCCATTGCAGCTGGGCCCGCGCCGTTTCATGGCTTCCTGTAACTGATAAGTCTTTCTCTTTCTCTTTCTTTTTTGCGTGTTCTTTATAGGTCAATTTTTGCTGAGCTTCTTTTATTGCTTCTTGCCAATTCATCTCATCAAGAATGAAAAAGGAACCTAAATCCGCAATAAATTCGTCAATCGCAGGTATAATACCTTCGGGATGAAAATTGTGAGCAATTTCATGAGCAAGTGTTCCTATAAAGATTTCCCTTGGTTTACCGCTTAGATAAGGAATGCCTATCTCAAAATTACTAGAGGCATCATTACAATTCTTATCAAAATGGGCAAATACTATAATCTTAACTATTAAGTTAGCCCATTTTTGTTCGCTCAACAAAGAAGAAAGAAGTAATTTTTTATAAATCGAAAGAACAGCTAAAGAATATACTTTAAGATTCTTTTCTCTCTCGGAGTCGGCTAATAATTCTTCAATAGCTGGTAAGCCCTCTAATATTCCTTTGGCCTTTGTTAAATATTCCTGATTAAAAGCTGCTTCTGTATCCAAAAGAAAGCTATATTCTTTTCTCATCTCTCCAACTAATCCCTGAAAATCCTCTATCCCCATCTTTGAGATGGTTTCTAAGATCCAGGCAAACCAACAAGGGTTTTCCTCAAAAGCGTTAGTTAATTTATCCTTACCCAGAAGTGTGGCTAATTCCTTAAACAATCCCTTAAACTTCTCTATCCCCATCTTTGAGATGGCTCTAAACGTCCAGGCAAACCCAGAAGAGTCTTTCTCAAAAGCGTTGGTTAATTTATCCTTACCAAAAAGTGTGGCTAACTCCTTAAAATTATTTATCCCCATCTTTGAGATAGCTTCTATAGCGCTGGTAAACCCAAAAGGGACTTTCTCAAAGGCATTGGTTAATTTATCCTTACCCAAAAGTGTGGCTAACTCCTTAAAATCATCTATCCCCATCTTTGAGATGGCTTCTATGGCAACTGCAAACCCAAAATGGCCTTTCTCAAAAACATTAGCTAGTTTATCCTTACCCAGAAGTGCAACTAATTCCTTAAAATCTTTTACCCCTATCTTTGAGATTGCTCCTAAAGCCCTGATAAACCCAGAAAAGTTTTTCTCAATAACATCGGCTAGTTTATCCTTGCCCAAAAGTGCGGCTAACTCCTCCTGCAATACCGGGTTCATCTTACTCACCGCAGAGGAAGAACTGCCTAAAGCCTTTTCCTCGCCAACCGGCGAAGAACTAAAAGATGAATCCCTAGAATTAAGTATCGTGTCCCCGATATCCATCAATTCTTTTAGCTGGGCTGGACTATAATTTGTAAAATAATTATCCACCATGCCTTCAAATAATTTCCGTGCATCCGCTCTGTTGAATTGGGCTCCCGCCTCCCTAAGATTTATTTGATAATACTCCAAGACAACTGCAAAATTATTAGCGAACTCATCAAATAATAATTCAACGTCGTAATCTTCGGCCTTACTCAAATCAACAGAAACCGAGCTGGACGAACTCAACTCAAACGGGCTGAAATTATTCGCGTAAGGGCAGGGATGGGCTATTTCCATGGATATTTCTTTAGCGCCAAAATACTTATAATAATATTCCAGCCTTTTATCTATTTCGCGGTTAGGCTCAACAGAATTAAGTATTGTGTCCCCGGAATTTACTGAATTAAACCCTCCTTTTTCTGTAATCTGTAAAGTCGAAATAAAAGAAACCAGCCTTATCAAATCAATAAGTTCGGGTAAAGGGATTAACTGATTAAACCCGCCTAAATGCGGACCGGTAGAAATCGTTATATCTTGTCTGCCTCTTATCCATCTTCTTATCTCTTGCTCAGAAAAATCTCTATCCCTTAGGAAGGCTTTAAACTCTTGACCGGTCATATTATTTTGATCCCCAACTCTTAGTATCTCCTGCATATGCCTATCTTGCCCCATCTCCTCAATCATCCGCTCAATGAGATTTTCATAGTCAAAAGCAAACTCAAAGTCTTTTCCGGTTAAACCTCGATAATAAGAAGAAGTTATCCCTTTTACCAACTCCCTTAACAGCCCTCTATCAAAAAGGCCCCTTGCATCAACAGGATTACCTTGCTGGTCTTGGCCTAATCTAGTTCTATCTTTATTTCTGAAATAACTGCCTGCGACCAAGAATAAAGCCAAAAGCTGATCTCCTATATAATGATATAAATCTGCAGGGGTTCCCTCAAAAGCAGCTAAATGTTCAAAATCCCTTATTCCTGTTTGACCAATATTAGGCCAATCACAAGAAAAAAACCATCTATCTATTCTTCCGGCTTGTTGAGCCCACCACTGGTATCTACCGTTGTCAGCTCTTCTCTGCGCCTGAACGCGGTTATGAAATAAAGCAGTGATGTCAGTATGAATTATGCCTAAAGAAGCAAGATATCCTAATAAATAAGCGCATCTTGTCATTACCTCTTTAAATTCTTCCTTGTTAAGTTTTTCTTCTTCTCTTTCACTATTTGGATATAAGAAATAAGTGCTCTCTACAATAAAAGCAATGGCATATCCTTCAGGATGTAGGTTCAGCTCTTTAGGCACTCTTACAGGCAGGCCAGCAAGCTTGAAAAGATGGCCGCCTTTAAAACTAAGGGGTTGGGGTATATCAAACCGCATACCAAAATCTAACCCTGTTAAATACTCCTGCCAGATTGCTTCGCGAAGTAAATTCTCGGGAGAATCTC
>JAGYMG010000068.1 GCA_018400675.1 bacterium | reverse complement strand
AAGCAAAAAGGCTATTAAAAGATGCGGTAAATTTAGCTAACCTCCGCAATACCCGCTATACAATCAATAATTTATCAACCAGTGAAGCAGTTAAAACAGCTACGATTAACTGGTTTATCGATACAATCTGGAATTCATTAGATCCAGATTTCCGACAAGCTCTATTGGATACAAACGATAATAACTCAGACCAAGCCAAAAACGTCTTTTTTGAAAAGATGGATGCAATATATTCGCAGAGTTATGCTGTGGATTTAGTATTTGTTTTAGAGCTATATAAATCTTATAAGTTTATGGTTGGGCAATTAGGGCGGAATTATCCGCTTTTTGCTGCTGCTATTCCTGATTTTGTAATGTCAGACTTTATACTATCGGATAGGGGAGTTAATATCTTTATGCAAGAATTTAAAACAAGAACCTCTGCGGTTTTAAGCCGGGCAATAAATAATCGTCTGGAAATGCAGACTCAAGCTAACCTTGCTGAACTAACTGCTTATATAGAAGAGCTAAAGCAGGATTTCATCCACGATTCCCGTAGTCCGCCGGAGTTCGAAGGATTTATTGCACCGATATTTGAGGCATTAGTTGAGTATATTAATAATCATCTAAATCAACCGGCGAATGATAGACATCTTATTAATCAGTTGCACAACGGTAGTTTAGATGCAGTACAGAAGGAAATAGTAAAAGGTATTCTTTCTATTGTAGATTTGAGCCGGTTCTGGAACCAGCCGCCTCCTCAACAGCCGCAAGGCCCGCAGACACCGCCCGCAAACCCGCAGGGGCCGGTGGCAGGGCCACAGGTATCGCCGAGTTCAGGACAAGCTCGTTCCGAGGCAGGCAGTGTGGGAAGCGTTGGTTCTGAGGCAAGAGGCACGAGGGACGAAGGACGAAGCAATGCTTCTACTCAAACTAAACCGAAAACAGGCAAAGGATTGCTCCCGTCGATTCTATTAGGTATTGGTAGTCTGTTATTATTCGCTACGCCTGCCTTTGCTCAGGGGGAAGTAGAAAGTGTTAGTATATCTATTTCTTTGTGGATTCCATTCTTAATAGGTGCAGTATTTACAGTATTTCTTTTTATAGCTCTTTTAGTGAATTCAATGTTGAATTTAGAAGATGATAAGGCTACAGAATTTACTATAATTTTTACTTTTTCTATTCTAACTTTAGTTTCTATTGTTGCTTGTACATCATTGGAAGGATTAGCAGGTTTTCTAGTTTATTTGTCAGGATTTCTATCAGCTATTTTATTGTTTCTGGCAATAGCGGGGTTATTCCGTTTGGTGAATATTTTATTCTTTTTACTCTTTCCTTTGACTTGGAGTAGAATAAAACTTGTAGTAATTGAGGCAATTTTAGGAGTTATTAACCCAACGGTAACTGGTAGCGAAAGTATACGGGTAATAACTCATGAGGATCAAGATGCGTATGGAGGAAATGCGCATCTTGGAGAGACCGTAAGAGTGTCTGTAGAAAAAGAGAATCCTAAGTATAGGAGATTATTGGAAACTAAACATAAAATTGAGTCTAAAACCGAAAATTTAACTAAAGGGCGGATAACAAAAGAGAAAAAAGTAAAGATTTCAAAAACAATTACTAAAACTTCTGATACGATCTCTATGTTATCTGGTATTAAGTATAGAAAACGAAGGAAAACATTAGATAAACAATATGGCATGAAAGCACTATATTTGGCAAAAATGGTTCAGTTAGGGCTTTCTGTTCCTAAGGGTTTTGTAGTATCATCCGATGCTTCTGATGAAGATATAGATGAACAAATAGATAGTTTTATTAGTGAGTTAAAAGAAAAAGAAGGGAAGGAATCATCAGGTGGTTCTTTACGCTTAGCTGTCAGAAGCAGCCCGCCTGCTTCAATGCCTGGTCTTTTATTGACGGTTTTAGATGTTTCTCCAGAAAAGGATAAGCTTATAAAGGCAATAAGAAAAGTCAGGGATTCCTGGAATAAACCTGAAGCACAAAGCTTTAGAGAATCTAACAATATACCGGATAGAGGAACAGCGGTTGTGATTCAGGTTATGGTTTCCGGAGATAGAGATAGTAATTCCGGCAGCGGCGTATTGTTTACACGCCAGCCGGTGAGCGGCGAAAATAAATTATCCGGCCGATTTTTACCACAAGGCCGCGGAGATGATGTTGTGGCAAGAAAGGATAGAAAAGTTGAGTCCATTGAACATGTCCAACAGCAATTTCCAAAAGTTTGGAAACAATTACAGGGTATAAAAGATACTCTGGAGAAGGAGTTTAAAAATGTCCAGGAAGTAGAATTTATTATTGAAGACGGTAACCTTTGGATAGTTCAAAGTAGGAGAGCTGTGCTTTCTCCCCGGGCACAAATAGCGAGCGCCGCAGAGATGGCGGATAAAGGTTTGATTTCACCGGGTACAATGATGGTACGAATCGAAGAGGCGCAGGAAAGAAGGCTTTATCGTATTAAGGAGGGGGTCAAAGTTGTAAAGGTTGGTGAAGGGGTGCCTTCTTCTTCGGGAACTGTGTTTGGAGCCGTTGTATTTAGCCTTGAGAAGGCCCGCGAGTTTAAAAACGGAGGCAAAGCTTCTATCCTTGTGGCTTTTGAAAGAGAAGAAGAGATTTTAAAGGCAATTTTAAATAAGGAAATAGACGGCATAATTACCAGGTACGGGCATGAGGCCTTACACGAGAGTGTGTTAGCCAGAAGCCAGGGTGTTCCCCTTGTTGACAGTCTTGGAAATGCAAAATTTGAGGAAGGAGCCTTAAAGGTTGGAGCTAAGGTATTTCAAGAAGGCGATACTATAGTTATGGATGGTTCAACCGGCTATATTTATACAACTGATGGTCCCAATCCTCTTGTTGAAGATAGAATAGTTAAAATCGCAGATATAGATTTTGATTATACCTCAGAAGCCGAAAGAGTCCGGGCCAAATACCAAGGTTATGGTTATGATTCATTGGTTGAAACTCACAAAGCAAAGATTAAGCGGTTGAAGAAAGTCGGCCCTGTTGTGACCAGAGATAGCCTTCAAATTAATTTAGAAGCACATGTTATTCATCAATTGATGCAAGAGAGTAAAAACCAGCAGAAACCCGACCCCACCCGCACCGCAGACGGCAAGCCCCTATCAGAAAGCCAGCAGCAAACCTTATCTAATCTGGTTGCCAAATACAGGGATGCTATAGCCGCAGGTGAACAAGCTTACCAGCAAGCAAAGCAAGAGATGGTTGCTCTATTGCGGGATAACAACCAATTACCTATAGCTAATATCTTAGAAGGAGCAAAAGTAGTCCGAGGCCCGCCTGAATTGTTCAACGAGTTCAAAGAAAGAACTGGAAGAGACCTAACCGGTATAAACACAGAAGGTATAATAGTAGTCAACCCTGCCTATGAAGCTGACCAAAGTGAATTAGCTAAAACCATAATCCATGAAGCAGCAGCCGTAAGTGGCCTTGGCCATAACCAGGCAATAAGCTTAGAATACATAGCCGATCCAATAGTAAAAGCAATGGAGGCCTTCTATGAGGAAGGTAAAACTGCTGATCAGCTGAATGCCAAAAGGTTAGAAGAGTTAGCCGAAAAGAATAACCTTAAACCTGCCGACTTCTTCTGGTTAGAAGATGAATTAGAT
>JAGYMG010000067.1 GCA_018400675.1 bacterium | reverse complement strand
GCCGGTAAAGTCAAAGCATTTGCGGTTCAAGGAGATTGGTTTGCCGGCTCAACTAAAAAGGGCTTTATTGAAGCAAAGCCCCTGCCGCAAAATGTCGAAGCTATTGTTGCTTCCAGCTACGGTTTAGAAGTCAAAGAAGTTGAGTACATGAAAGGCGGCGCTTTAGGCTTAGGTTCGCTTAAGGTGGTAACCGAGCAGGGAGAAGCCTTTGCTTTAAAGCAGGCCCATACCCGCCCGGAAAAAGCTATCGCTATTGTCTCAGGAGAAGTGCAAGACAGAAAGTTAGGCCTGCCTGCCCCGGAAATCTTACCTAAAGCTAATACTTCTGAAACTGATTCTATTATGGAGCGCTACTTGATTTTTGTGCCTCCGGCCAATAAATCTTCCGGTGAAAGCGGCCGTTACTATTATTTAGAAAAATTCGTTACCAAAGCAAGAAGCGCCTTTAACCAGGAACAAAACAGCCCGCTTCTTTGGCTTAATATCGGCAGGCTTTTAGGCAAGCGTCACCAAAGGCTTCTTAAGCAAGGAAGCCCGCTTCAAGGCGAGAAGTGGGAACAGCCGAATATAGGAATAAGCAGCTTAAAGGCTGACTTAGATAATATCGACGGCTGCTTAAGCGAATTAATCAAAGGGGTAAGCGAAGAAGACCTTCTTCCCGCAGAGCGCCTCTTCCGCACCAACTCCGGCGAGTTCAGCCGCCAGGTAGAGATCCTTAATCGCTATTTAGCTAATTCACAAAGTCCTGTTTGGTATTATAACTTTCCGGTATTAGCTGTGCACCAGGATGCCCAGCCGATGAATTTGATGGTTGACGATAATTTAGATATAGTTGCCTTACTTGACTACGAACGCATCAGGATGCAGCCGGTTTTAGAAGAGTTTAAGAATGTAATCCTTGCCGGCCGTCTTTATAACCCGATGCGCCTCAGGCAGGTTATTATCGGCTATTTCCAGACCGGCCCCGAGGAGTTAAGGAATGAATATTTTATCCAGGCGGTAATCGAGATGCTGCGCGGCACCTATCTCTGGGATGTTGGGTTTAACTTCTGCGTAAGAAGAGAAGGGGTAAATATTTCCAGCCCTGACGGCGCTTCCTTAAACCAATTTAAGGCTTTTATCCGGGATTTTAAAAATCGGCCGGATAGCGTTAAATTTGAAGATATCTACCCCCTCTCAAGCTTAAAGGCCCGCCTTGGCAGCGCTATAGACAGTGCTGAAACAGAAACTAACCGCAGCTGGCTCTCTGAGGTCAGGGGTTGGTTTGCCTGCATTAACAGCCTGGGCGAGGATAATTATAAAGAATCGCTTCAAGGAAGTTCAAAGCCAACTCTCTTAGGCTGGAAACTTCTTTATGCTCTCTATAACCTCGCCAACCAACAACTCTATCCTGACTACATAAACCTGTTTAGGGCCCTGCAGCTAGATATCCTTGCCCAAAAGGCAGAAGAGTACCTTTTGGTTAAAGGGGATTGGTTTGCCGGCTCAACCAAACAGGCGGCAATATTATCCGATAAAAAATTCGAAGATAAAGATATTATAGAGGCTGTCAGAGATAATTATCGGCTTCCCGAAGGTGAAATTGCCATAAGCATGCTTAAAGGCGGAGCTTTGGGAACCGGTTCCAATAAGCTAACCATTGTTCCAAAAGACGGCAGCAACCCCATTGTTTATGCCCTAAAACAGGTAAAAGATGATTTCCTCAAAGCAGTTTTTATTGTAGATTTCCATCTTTTCCTCAGCAGAAACAATATCCCGGTCCCTGAAATTATTGAAAAGAAACCCGGCTCAGCCCGTATAGAGCTTACTGATAAGGAAGAATTCCAGCTTAAAGAAAGGCCCAAAAAAGAAGAAGAAAGAAGTTTAGCTTCCCAATACTTGATTAAGATAGGCAGTACCTACTTTTACCTGGAAAGCTTTGTTGAAGGCGGTAAAAAGGTAGAGCTGGATAAGATGCAGCCAAAGCACTGGCAAGCAACCGGCAAACTTTTAGCTAAGATGCATAATGCTACAAGAGAAAAGAATCCTGACTTACTTGGCGAGAAGTGGGACCAGCCCAATATTGCTATTGCTTCCCTTATTAAGGACTTAGAGAGTTTAGAAGAGTTCCTAAAGGTTGTCAAAGGCGAAGGCATTCCTTTATCCGGCCTAGATGAAGCCGCAATTAAAGATATGGAGGAGAATAGAAGTCAACTTGAGTTATTTAATAAATACCTGCCGGAAGAACTTTATTGGCAGGTGAAGCTGCCGGCATTGCATCAGGATGCTACACCCGATAATATCCTCTGGGATAAACAGGGCAATATACTTGTGCTTACTGATTTTGAAAGAGCAAGGCCGCAATCTATCTTAGAGGAGTTTAAAAACGTGGCATTATGCAGCCGCACCTACGATAGAAAACGCCTCTCTCAGCTGGTAGAAGCTTACCAAAAAGAAGCCGGCTTTAAATTGCCAAATGAAATTTTATTAGCTATCCCTGAGATGTTAAGAGGGACATTCCTCTGGGATGTAGCCAACAACTTAATTGGCAACCGGGCTAAATCACTCTCGACAGGCCTGGCTTGGTATTATAAATCAAGAGGGTATTTTAAAGATTTTATAAAAGACTTTCCGGACGGGCCAAAAGGCAAAAATAAGTGGTGGGTTGAATTAGTTAAAGGCCTGGTAACAAAAGATGATTCAGCCTTCTCCTCAGAATCTGCTTTTGAAAAATTTATCCCTCAGCAGCTGAATCAGTTACTCAAAGGCCATAGAAAAGAAACTCTATCTTCGGAGTTAGCAAATAAGCTCAATGAATACCCCGGTACAATCGGCAGGTCAGAAAATATAATCACCTTAGAGCGTAACCTAGAAACCCGCACTGCCGCAGAACTTGTCCTGGAAGGCAAAATTATCAACCAGTGTGTCTTTGCCGGCGCTGCCACCCGGGCAAAAGCTTTACTCGGCGGAGACGCTAAATTCCTTTTTGACCCCTCTAAAATAAAAGATATGAACCCGGATGATTTTACAGATGCCGACCCCAAGGCAGATGTCCCGGCAATAATTAGAGAAGCTCAACAACTGCCTTATATCTCTTCTTTAAAAAGCATCTCTTTAGGGGCAAGGATATTTATCCAGTACAGGGCTGCCTTAGAGAAGATCGCAGAAACTCACAACTACGACCCTCAAGAGGCCTTAAATAATGTTAAATTTATAGTCCATACCAATGATATATCAGTTGAAGATATTATTGCTGAGTTTGAAAAATACAGCTTTTTTGGCTTTAGGCCGGAAAACATAATCTTTATTGTCCAGCCTACCTTTGAAGGCTATATATTTGGCCAAGCCGGCAAGCTCATAAAATACACCAAAGAGCTAAGAGGTACAGCTAAACCATGGGAAAGGCCCTTTGGCCACGGCTACACGTTAATGCAGTTGGTTATGCCCGGGCAAGGCTTTACTGTCTCAGGCAGCAAGAAAAACTTCTTAAAGCAATCAGCCCTAGGCTACTTTAAGCAACTTTGCCCCCAGGCGCACCTGGTGCAGAACTTACGCATAGAAGACCTAACTGAGCTTACAGACGGAATACTTGATTTAGACAAATTAGCCTTAAGGCTTAAACTCCACAACCAGGGCCATAAAGTAGTAACAGAGCTTGTGGATAATGCTACCGGCCAGAAAGGCGCCTCCTGGCACAACAGCCCGGATAATTCTAATAGTTCCTTTTTAGTAGAAACCCTGCAGATAAAGAA
>JAGYMG010000066.1 GCA_018400675.1 bacterium | reverse complement strand
AGAGGGAAAACGTAAAAATTGGTTCAAAGGTAGAAGTTATACTTAAAGCAGATCAAACAACCGGAACGCTTACTCATGGAATAGTAGCAGGAATTTTGACGAACTCCAGTTCTCATCCGCATGGGATTAAGGTACGGCTAGAAGATGGACAAGTCGGTCGCGTGCAAGATATTATATCACTCTCAGATTAACACACTTAAAGCAGTGTCTCATTTGTCTCATTTATGTTAAAATATAGGAGACCGAGAGGGGTTTATGAACCCTAGAATAAGTTCTTAGAATCCCTTATTGGGCTTGGACCAATTTGGTTCTAAACCGAGGATGCCTGCATTTTCTCTGAAGAGAGCCAAGGATATTTATTAAACTATGAGCGAGCTTGAAAACACAAGCAGAAAAATTCTTATTTGCTATGCTTCCGTGGGCAGCGGCCATAAAGCAGCTGCTCTGCCTCTCCAGGAGCATTTAGATATAGCTCTCTATAAATTCTACACAATAGACTTAATAGATAGTCTTATTTTTTTTAATTCTTTTCTCCAAAAGATTTTCCGTAATTCCCAATTAAAGATGACCAACTTCTGGGGCGGGATTTATGACTACTGGTGGTATGATGATTCTTTCATCCCTTCGGAGAAGAAGCTTTCTTTATTCTTTAATTATTTTGGCCGGGAATTCAAAAAATATATTTTAGAAACTAACCCCCGGGTTATTATTTCTACTCATGCTTTACCGGCTATTATGGTCGCTCAGCTGAAGAATAAAGGTTTATTACCCGAAACTCTTCATGTGGCTATTAATACTGATTTCCGAGCTCATTCTTTCTGGCCCAGTACCGGTGTAGATTTATATATAGCTGCTTCAGAGGAAGCAGAGAAAGACTTTATGAGAATGAATGTTGCTTTAGAGAGAGTATATGTCTTGGGTATACCCATTAAGAGTTTCTTTGCTGAGAATAAGTCAAAATATGAGCTAAAGAAAACTTTTGTTGATAACGATTTACCTATAGTTCTCTTCTTGGCCGGCTCACTTCAGAAAGGGCTTTATAAACATATTGCTAATAAATTGTTCAAGTTAATTGAAAACTTTAAAGTAGAAAGAAGACTCTTTAACCTTTTTATTGTTACCGGCAAGGATAAAAAACTGAAAGAAAAGTTGGATGAATATCAGCGGGATTATAATATTAAGGAAATGCAGGTATTTGGATTCCTAGAGAGAATGGATAAAATAATGTCTGCCAGCGATTTGCTAATAACTAAACCAGGCGGACTTATTACTTCGGAAGCTTTAGCTGTAGGTTTGCCTATGCTGCTTCTGGGCCCTAACTTCGGTCAGGAAAGGGCGAACCGAAATTATCTTGTTAAAAAGCAGGCGGCTCTCTATCTGGAGAAAAGAGAAAGCCTATATCAAAAGAGTTCTACTCTGATTAAGGATTTTAAGCGGCTAGAAAGAATGTCAGGCCATGCTAAGGAGATAAGCAAGCCCCAAGCGGTAAAAAATATTGCCGCCTTGATTAAAAAGAATCTTTAGCCGGCAATAATGGATTTGTTGATAATTGCCCTTGACAAGATTCTCAAAATTTCTTAATCTCTTAATAATGTGCATAATAAGATTAGGATTGTTTTTGGAACATAAATGGACGGAAAGGAGGGCGCATTTTCATTTTTCTCTACGCAAGTAGGGAATTTTTTTTGTCCAAAGATCTTTAAAATTTTAAGAGGAGGTGATGAAAATAATAAGAAATAATTGTTTTAGATTAATCTTTAGTGATATTGAAAGGAGAATCCAGTAATGAAAAGAATTATTTTAGGTTGTCAGATGTTGTTTGTGGCTTTTGGGGCTTTAGTCTTAGTTCCAATGATCGTAGGCTTCGATCCCTCAGTCGCTTTATTCACGGCGGGTGTTGGTACTTTGATCTTTCAGATAATCACTAGGGGGCAGGTGCCGATATTCTTAGCCTCTAGCTTTGCTTATATCGCTCCCATTCTTTTAGCAACAAAGATTTATGGCTTAAGAGGAGCTCTCTGCGGTTTAATGGCAGCTGGAATTGGTAAAATAATAGCTGGTTGTTTGGTTAAGAAGTTTGGTGTTGATACCATTAAGAAATATTTACCTGCTATCGTAGTTGGACCGATTATTATAATCATTGGTCTTTCCTTAGCCCCTGTAGCAATAGAAATGGCTGCCGGCAATATGTTCTTAGCAGTTATTGCTTTGTTGGTAGCTGTTATGGTGATAATCTTTGGTAAAGGTCTCTTGAAGTTAATACCCATTATTGCGGGTATTTTTATTGGCTATTTAATAGCCTTGCCAATGGGCCTGGTTGATTTCAGCCCTGTCACAGAAGCATCTTGGTTTCAGATTCCCTCTTTTGTTTTTCCAAAGTTTTCCTTGGGCGCGATTATCTTTATGGTGCCAGTAGCTATTGCTCCAACAATAGAACATTTTGGTGATATTCTGGCTATTTCTGAAATTTGTAAAAAGGACTTTATGAAAAACCCGGGTCTCCACCGGACCTTATGGGGGGACGGTATAGCTACTAGTTTTGCTGGACTATTAGGTGGACCACCCAATACTACTTATTCTGAAGTATCTGGAGCGGTGCTCTTGCTTAAAGCCACTGATCCCAAGTTAATGACTATTGCTGCTTTCTTTGCTATCGGTCTTTCCTTTATCGGGAAGATAGGAGCTTTGTTGCAAACAATCCCAGCCCCTATTATGGGTGGTATCGAGATTCTTTTGTTCGGGATGATCGCCAATATTGGCCTCCAGCATATGATTAAGCGCAGGGTTGATATGGGCCAGGCCAGGAACCTGATTATTGGAGCAATTATGTTGGTTTTGGGCATCGGCGGGGCTGCTCTTCATACAGATTCTTTTACTTTTTTAGGCCTCACCTTTGGAGAGTTTACCCTAGAAGGTATCGGCTTGGCTGGAGTGGTCGGAGTAGTTTTGAATATTATTTTGCCCAGAGGGATAACAGTTAATGCTGACATTGAAGAAGAGGCGGAGGAAAAGAAAGAAGAAACTGCCGGAGAGACTGTTTTAGCAGAACGATCTTAATTAAAAAAGGAGCTGATCTAATCAGCTCCTTCCTTATTTGACATTTATTTTTTATATTGTTATAATCTTTTTAGCAGATTAACATGTTAATATTAAATGAAAGGAGGTGATTTCCCTGTTTTATGGTTTAAAACTAGTTAAAAGAGAAAAAGATAATAATATTATTATTCCAAGAGAATGGTGGACCAATTTTAGAGAAAAGAAAGTGATTGTTGGCATCTTTCCAGAACAATGTATTTTTGTCTTTCCTTTTTCAAAATGGCTTCAAATAAGAGTAGGAGATAAGGATTGTCTGATTGATAAGAAATTAAGGAAAGACATAAGAATAATATTCTCGAGCATAAAAGAAAAAGAGCTGTCGGAAGACTTTTTTTATTTACCTGATTATCCTGATTTTAATATTATTTTTTCCAAGGAGATTCTACTGGTTGGTTGCGGCGATTATTTTGAAATCTGGCGAAAAAATAATTTTAAAAAAGAATTGCAAGAAAATATAAGAAGAATAGCAAATAAAGATTTTTTAGAATAGGAGGTATTAAAATGACTTTTAGTTGGATTGATTTACTGGTTGAAGAGGTGGTCAAAAAAAAGAGGGAGGTAAGAGTTGGCCAGATAATATTAAGTCTGGGCAATTGTTTAACACTCTCGAAGAAAGGCATAAAATCAGAGATGGATGGTGATAAAAGAGAAGCAATATTAAATAAAAATAAATAGCTGAAACAAAGGGGCACAATAGAAAACTATACAAAA
>JAGYMG010000065.1 GCA_018400675.1 bacterium | reverse complement strand
CAATTAAGATCCCGCCCAGCAGCTGTTCTCTTTGAGCCAAGACAACAACAGCCAAAAGAATAAGCCAGGGCAAGGCGTTAGGAATATTTAAGATAATGCCCTTGATGCCGTCACCAGCTTGTTCTGCACCAGATAGCAGAGCAAAGACAGAAAAAGTGATACTGATGATTAAAAGAGTCGCTACGCTAAAAGACCTTAGAGAGTTAGCGATTTTTATTTTATTCATATCTACTTAAAATTATTTAAGAGACTGAAGTATCACTTGTCGTTTTTTAAAAGAGTTATTGTTAATTTTCAAAACCTTTTTAAATTAAGTGAGCTAGACTGTTTATTATTAGGGCTCAAAAGAATTTGATAAGGATTTTTTAATTTGGGTAGTTTTGTGAGGGAGTTGTTTTAGGAGGAGTTGGAACCAGTAGGATTAACCAGTGGGATTCCAGAATGCTTGATTAGTGCCGCGGGTGGGAGTCGAACCCACATCCCTAAAAGGGACACGATTTTGAGTCGTGCGCGTATACCAGTTCCGCCACCACGGCTTTCTAAACTAATTTTAGGTTATCACTAATAAGATTTTATTCAAGGATTATCAGTTTCCTACTTTTCCGGTTTTCCCCAACTGGCTGTGATTACCCGCTGGGGTTGGTTATTTTCAAGCTTCTTTAAGTTTTTGCAGTTAGCTTTATGGATAGAAGCTCCTTTTTCTTTTGTGATAAAGGCTTTTATTGGATCGCCTCTCTTAGGCGAACAGCACTTAGCAATAGTAATAGAAAAGCCGGTATCGTTGCCTATGTATATCCTTTCTTTTTTCTCTTCTTTTTTCTTGTCAGGGATTATTTTTCCCAGCAAGGGAATTTTTTTGATAAACGATTCTCTGGGAGGAGAGAGCGGCACGCTTTCACCTTCATTTGCTTCCAGCCATTTTTTAATACGTGTCCGGGCATCTTTTGTTTTGACGAATTTAAGCCAATCGCGGGAAGGGTATTGTTTTTCACTAGTAATAATCTCAATAAGATCGCCATTCTTTAAGGGTTTAGATAGTTTCGAAACTTTTTTGTTTATTTTTACCTGCTGGCAGTGGTTGCCGATCTCGCTGTGAATAGCATAGGCAAAATCTACAGCCGTAGATCCCTTAGGCAAATCAACAACATCGCCTCGGGGAGTAAAGACAAAGACTCTCTCTGGGAAGAGATTAAAGTCAAGATATTGAGAGAGGTCTTCTACGGCTTTTGTTTCTTCTCTTAATTTCCTTAATTCTTCAGCCCAATAGAACTTATCTTTATAAACGCGTTTGGAGATATTCTCCTTATAAGCTAAATGGGCAGCTAAACCATATTCAGCTTCTTGATGCATGCGGGGTGTCTTTATCTGGAATTCAGTTATTCGATTATCAAGAGAGAGAACAGTAGTATGTAATGATTGATAGCCATTGGCTTTGGGCGTGGCAATATAATCTTTAATTCTTTCCTCAACAGGTGGCCAGTGCTTGTGGATGATACCTAGCACCCTATAACAATCTTCTACGCTGGGAACAATAATTCTAAGAGCTATCAGGTCGTATATTTTCCGGAAATCCATTTTATACCTTAAGAGTTTTCTATAAAGGCTGTAGTAATATTTCGCTCGGCTGTGGATATCGATGAAGGGCACTTTTTCCTCAGCCAATATTTTTTTTAGTCTTTTCTCTATCTTCCTGATATATTTTTCTCTTTTTTCATACTTTTCTTCGATACGCTGAAGCAGCCATTGATATTCTTTAGGATAAAGACGAGCAAAAGCTAAGTCCTCTAATTCTCCTTTTATCTCTGCCATTCCCAACCCATAAGCCAGGGGAGCAAATATCTCCAGAGACTCCAGGGCAATGCGTTTCTGTTCTTTTGGAGAAAAACTATCCAAGGTTCTCATTTTATCCAACCGGACAGCCAGTTTTATAAGAATAGGTCGAATGTCTTTGGTGATAACAAAGAACATTTTCCTTAGGTTTTCGGCGCGGGTGTCAAATATCTTTTTTCCTTCTTTCTTGAGAGATGGTATTCTTAGAAATCTTTTTTTATAACGGATACGATTAAGGGCATTGACGCTGCTGACAATATGAGCAATGTTTTTATTAAAGAGGTCTTTTATTTTTTCTTTGTCTCCCCTGCCAATATAATGGAGGAGGCTAGCTGTTATTACCTCATCGCTACTTTTCATTTTTTTTAGAATAAAAGCTACCCGTAGGGAATGGCCAAAAAGAAAATTATCTTCTCCAACGTTTTCCTTAAGCACGGCAATAGCCCTTTCTACTAGTTCTGGGGTTTTTGCATCTTCGCTTATTTTTTTGACAAGGCTCTTTCCTGGTTCAATTGTTTTGTTCTTTGACATAATCGCATTGCTTGTTAGAACATTTTATTTTTTTCCCTTTTTCAACCAGGAGTGATTTACAGAGCGGACATTGCTCGCCAGTCGGTTTGTCCCAGAGAGCAAAATCACAGCGTGGCCATTGATTACAGCCATAGAATATTTTGCCTTTGCGAGTTCTTTTTTCTACGATTTTTCCTTTACTACATCGGGGGCAGGTAATGCCTAGGTCTGGCTTAGGTAAAGATTCTTTATAATTACATTGAGGAAAATTGCTGCAGGAATAAAATTTGCCAAAGCGGCTTCTTTTAATAACCAAGGGCTGACCGCATTGGGGGCAGACTCTGTCTGTTTTTTCGGTTAGTTCTTTCTTAGGTACTGCCTTATATTTTTCCTTTAGATTCTTTGCAAACGGCTGATAAAAATCATTTAAGACTGTTTGCCATTCTGTTTGGCCAGCAGCTATACTGTCTAATTTTTTTTCTAATTGGGAAGTAAATTTTATATCCACTATTTGAGGAAAGTGCTGCTTTAAAATATCGTTAACCATTATTCCTATTTCGGTTGGATAGAATCTCTTTTTTTCATCCTTGGCAACATAATTTCTTTTTTGGATGGTATCTATAATAGGGGCATAGGTAGACGGTCGGCCAATACCTTCTTTCTCTAGTAATTTTATTAGGCTGGCTTCGTTATATCGGGCTGGGGGTTGGGTAAAGTGCTGGTCGCTGATTGCCTTAACAAAATCAAGCTTTTCTTTTTCTTCCAAGGCCGGCAGCAGGTTTTCCTTCAGTTTCAAAGGATAAACCTTAAGGAACCCCTCAAAACCTATCTTTTGTCCAGCTGCCCGAAAGGTATATTTTTTATTCTGACTAGGAAATAATTGAGCCCCCTGAGGCAGACTAAGGATGTCAGCCTTATAGGTATCCAAGACCGCTGCTTTCATTTGAGAAGCAATAAAGCGTTGCCAGATTAAAGCGTATATCTTCAATTGAGGACCACTGAGGGATTTTTTTATGGTCGTGCTCTCAGGTACTTTTTCTGGACAGGAAGGTCTGATAGCTTCATGAGCTTCCTGGGCTGATTGCGACTTTGTTTTATAATAACGAGGTTTGTCAGGATAATAATCCCGGCCGTAATCCCTTTTAATTATTTTTTCTGCCTTTGTTAAAGCTTCGTGTGACAGATTAAGAGAATCGGTTCGGTGATAAGTAATCATCCCCCGTTCATATAATTCCTGAGCTATCCGCATTGTGAATTTGGCAGAAAAATTAAATCGTTGGCCGGCTGTTTGCTGAAGGGTGCTGGTGATAAAAGGCGGCAGGGGATTTTTTCTGACTCTCTTTTTCTCTACCCGGTTAACCTGATAAGAAGCCTTTTCTAAATCCTTAGCTATTAATTCAGCTTCCTTTTGTGTTTTAACACCTAAACGGGGGATCGCCCGACCATTTTTTTTAACCAGAGATGCCTTGAATGATTCCTTCTTTTTTGCTAACAACACCTCAATAGTCCAGTATTCTTCGGGCTTAAAATTCTTTATTGCTGCTTCTCTTTCA
>JAGYMG010000064.1 GCA_018400675.1 bacterium | reverse complement strand
AACCCAAAAACCATGATTTAAAATATAAAGGCAGCGCCTTTAACAAAAAAGCGCTCAGGCCTGAAAGCAAACAAACAGCATACATAATAACTAAAATTTTTCTGGCGCTAAAACCTTTCTCCTTTAATATTAATACAAGATGCTCACCGCTCTTTTTAGAAATAGCCTTACCTTTTCTCCAGCGCATAAATACCGTAAAAATCAAATCATAAACCGGTAAAATAACTATTAATACCGGCGCAAATAAAGCTAATCTCTGGCTGGTATCCGGAGCATAACTTATCCCCATAGTGCTGCAGGCAAATATAAAACCGATTAACATACTGCCTGAGTCTCCAAGATAAAATTTAGCCACAGGCTTATTATAGATAAAAGCCGCCAAAAGCGCGCCGCTTAAAACCCAGAAAAATGTGCTTATAGAATAAGGGGCTTTAAATACAATACTCATAACTAAAAAAATAAACGACACTATAAGGCTTACCCCCGCACAAAGCCCGTCCATTATATCAAGAAAATTAAAAGCGTTGACTAAGACTAAAATCCAAACTAAAGTAACCGCTAGGTTTAGCCAATCGGGAAAATAAACTATCGCTGTTCTAACCCCCATAAAAATTGCGATAAAAGCAGCAGATATCTGGCCAATTAACTTTGTTTTAACAGAAAGTTTTTTAATATCATCCCAAACCCCAAGAAAAAGGATAAAAGAAGCGCCGGCAAAAACAGCCGTGAAAAAAGAAGCGTCTAGCTTATAATAAATTTTGGCAAGCAAAAAAACTATCAAAGAGCTTAAATAGATTGATATGCCTAAAAACATCGGCTTTTCTTTATTTGAAGAAAGCCTGGTTTTTGATAAAAACTTTTTAAACAAAACAGGAAAAATTAAAGATATTAAAAAAGAAAATATAAAAAATACCATAACAACTACCCCTCCTTTGCCCGTTGGTAAAGGCCTTCAATCCGGTTTTTCATATAATCTATATTAAACTCCTCTTTAAACCTCTTCCTAGACTGCCTTGAAAATTGCAGCCTTTTTTCTTTATCGGCAGCCAGCAACAATACACCATCTGCCAGTTTTTCACAATCCCCTTTTGCCGCTAAAAATCCGTTAACACCGTCAATTACCAACTCCGAAATTCCACCTACCTCTGTTGCTACAACCGGTATCCCTGAAGCTAACGATTCAATAATTACAACCGGAAGCCCCTCCCAATGCGAAGTCAAAAGAACTATATCCAGCTTTTCTAATACAGCTGCTATATTAGGCTGCCATCCTAAAAATTTTATCCTCCTATCTAAGCCTAACCTGGCCGCCTCCCGCATCACTTCAGGCCTTAATACCCCGTCGCCTGCCGAGATAAATTCGATATCTTTTTCTGCACCAGCAACCTTTTTTACCACCTTTAAAAAATCCATCGGAGCCTTTTGCGGCTTATAACAAGCGATAAAACCTACTTTGACAACTTCGCCCCGGACCCCAGAATCCATCTTAACAGGAAAATCTTTAATTTCAATCCCGTAAGGTATTTTAATATACTTATCCCTGCTCTTATTAACAACTCTCAGCCCCTCTTTTAAATCCTCATCTGAAACAACCACCAGCCTTGTCGTTATCAAAGCCGTTATCTTTTCCAAAACCTTATACACTAGTTTTAGGGCGGTTTTAGCTTCAATATAAAACGGCCAGCCGTGAACCGTATGGAATATTAATTTAACCCCGGCGCAACGAGCTGCCCAACGGCCGATGATACCGGCTTTTGAACTATGAGTATGGACAATACTTATACCTTGCTGTTTCAGATACCTTCTTATTTTAAAAAAAGAAATTAAATCTTTAAAAATATTTACATCCCTTATAAGCGTATCCAGAAAAAAAATGTTTAGCTGAGAAATAGAGGAAGCTTCTTCCTTTAGGTATCCTTCGGAAGCGGTAATAAGATAAGGGCAATAGCGCTTTCTGTCTATATGCCGCAATAATGAAAGAGTGGCCTTTTGCGCTCCTCCCAATTCAAGCTTAGTTATAATCTGGGCAACTTTGATTTTTGCCATCGATATTATTAAAAACTGTTAATACAGTCAGCTATAATTTTGCCTTCGGCCAAACACTCTTCCATCGACATATACCTCCAGCTGCCGTATCTGCCAATAGAATATAAATCATAAAATTTAAGGAATTCATCGATAGCGCCTAAAGATTCATTTTTGTTGCATATCGGATAAGCATATTTAATATTATATGATTTTTCTGCAACTATTTTTTCATTTTTCTTTAATATTCCCGCTTTATTAAGGTCTTTTATGATCCTTTCTTTAAGCTCCGGTTTTGAATATTTTAATGGTTTATTGGCTGTATAAGAAACTTCTGCATACAGCGAACTCTTTTTCTCCGGGCAAACTTTCTTTGAAAAATTTGAAAAAAATCCTACTCTATAAAAAATATATTTTTTCTCCGGAAAGTATATCCAATGTTTATCGGAGATATTGCCTCTATCTATACCAAGATTTAGATTAAAAACCGAAACATACCTAAGATTATTAATCTTAGCCTTAATTTTAGGCGGCACATATTTTATAACCTTAATAAGCTCGGGCAAAGGCATAGTAGAGATAATTCTTCTAAATTTTATCTTTTCGGCATCGGAGAAAACTAAAGTTTTGCGCTTAAGGTCTATTTTTACTACCCTTTTGCCAAAATATACTTTATCGCGTACTTTGTTAAAAAAAGCATCAGATACCGCCTGTATCCCCCCAAATTTAGGATAATAAAAAACTTTGTTGTAGCCAAAACTTTTTTTAAAATCCGAAATAGCTCCTCTTACTGCAAAATCGAACCGTGCCTTGGGTATAAATTTATCAACCCAATCTATACCGATACTTTTTAAAGAAACTTTCCATAGTTTCCGGTTGTAAGGAAACATGAAATGCCTAGCTATGCCTTCTCCGAAATTTTCTAATATCCAGTCTTTTAAATTATCGACTGGCTTTTTTATTCTTAAATCAGACTGGACCTGATGCATCTTAACCAGGCAATCTTTTACTACAGATGGCGGCAGTTTATAAGTATTTACCTGAAAAGGGTATCTAGTATAGGTATTTTTTGAAAACACCCACGAGAGGCGTTTATGGTTATTCAAAATACTGCCGTCTTTTATCAGGTCTAGGAGTTTTTTTATATACTCTCTCTGAAAATGTAAAATATGCCCTGCTTTATCAAATATAAAACCTTTTACCTTCTCTGAAGAAGCTAGGCCTCCCGGAAAAGAATTCTTCTCATACAAATTATAATTATCTTTAAGATGGTATGCCGCGCTTAGGCCGGTCAACCCGGCTCCGATTATTACATTTTTTTTTGCAGAAGTTGCCATTTTTATAAATATATCAGTTGTTAAAATATAGTCAAGCCTTGCCGCGAACCTTTAAGTATAGATGAGTTAAGTTACAAGTTTAAGACCTGACCCCTTTGATGGTGGTCGGGAGGGCGGGATTTGAACCCGCGGCCTCTGCGTCCCGAACGCAGTGCGCTGCCAAACTGCGCTACCTCCCGTTGAAAATGTAATTATATAGGGTTATTCCTTTATTTTCAACGGCACTGAGCTGAATTACTCAGCGAAGTGCCTTCTTAAAAAGATACTTCGTCATTTCTTCAATAGATAATCAAACTCAACGTTCAGCCAGTGACCGGCTTTTCTAAACTTTAGGTTTGTGTTGTTATAAGTAAAAGGAATAATATCTAAGGTAAAAGAACTTGGTAAAACTTTTTTAACAGTTAAAGAAACGCCATCTAAGGCGATTGAACCTTTTTCAACTACTTTGTTTTTATTTTTATTTGGCAGGTATATTTCAAACTCCCAGTAACCACTTTTATCGGTAACTCTTTTTATCTTTAATACCGAATCAATATGGCCTAAA
>JAGYMG010000063.1 GCA_018400675.1 bacterium | reverse complement strand
TGTGAATGTTCTCCGGAATGCGTAGGCCACTGCGCAGAAAATCATACTGCTTACTCAGGTAATCTGCCCTGTAAGAGCGATATCATAAACTTTTACAATAACAATGGTGCTTACAATGGTGACTTCCGGGTCTGTCCTGACCTAACCATGGGGAACCGGATGGTATCATATTATTATCTTATAATCGAAGAAGCTCAAAAAAACATAGAAGGATTGCTCTGCGATTGCTTAGGAGAACCCAATGCTGGAGAGATTAATAGCCGGGCAACAAAGATACAGGAGAAGAGCGAAGAGATCAAAGGCCTCAGCGAAGAGCTAAAGGTGCTCACCGATCAATGTCTCTGCAGTAAAAAATCTCTCTGCGAAGCTGAGGACTGCGGCTGTTCGGCAGTAGGCTGCTGCCCTCTGAGTCAATGCTCAGCAGCTGATATAGAGGAGATTAATAAAAAAACCAAAGAGATAGAAGAAAAGATAAAAGAATTAATAGATCTAGCCAAAGACGATTACGAGCATCAATACGAATATAGAGAATATATAAAATGATTAAACAAGGAGACAATATAATCTGGCACATCGTAGCCGTTTTAGCTTTGGCCCTACCTATATTAGCAACTATATTTTTAGCAGGGGCGAGCCTGCACCAAAACAAAGAGGTTGTTGCCCAGACGTCGAGAATGACCTGTGAAGAAAAAATACCTATTGGTGAGGCTATAGACAGAAGCAGTGATATGATTAATGACATCTACCGTCAGATAGAAATAATTTATCGCACTATCCCTGGTCAAATAGATGCGGCGAAGATGATGATAGCTGGCGCTCAAGAATGCGACTTAGATAACTGTAAGCCTGTTTGCTCTGACACCAGCTGTTACGCCCAAAAGAAGCATTCTGAGTGCCCGGGTGATTTTACTTGTGATCCTATGGGAACCTGCGGTTGTAGCGACTGCACTTGCAGCGGAGATGATTGTGATTCTCTTTCCGGTAGCTGCACGTGCAATTGCACGGATGAATTATATGGTGGCTGCTGTCTTTGTTCTCCTTTCTGCATCCCTAAGTGTGAGCCTCAAACCTGCAAGGGGAAAATATGCCCTGATTTAGATATTCCTCACCTCCTCGTCATTGATGCTTTTAATGACATCGACAATGCTTATGAGATTGTTAAAGCAACCTATGGCGAAGAAGCTGAGGCAACAGAAGAGATAGGAGAGGATATCATGTTCCCCGAAGAAACAGCAGATGATCGTATAACTCAAGAAGAAGCGATAAGAAGAAAGCTAGCGCTGTCTCGCATCAAGTTTAACGAATGCACTATTCCTTTAAGCCAGATGGAAGAAGTAGCTCAAGGCAATCTCAGTTATAAGGAGCCCCTCGTTTGCGGCGACATCTTTGAACGCGCTTCTTTCCCTAAAACCCGGCTTGATTACTGTCAGGATGTCTGTGAGGAATATAATGAAGAAGGCAGAAGTGCCAGCCGAGAGTGTATAGAATGTCTCTGCGGCAGCTATCTCAACTTCTTCTGCTGCCATTAATTTTACAGCTATGACTAAAAGAATAATAACCAGTTTTATCCTTTCTCTCCTTCTTTTAACAATAGTCCTGCCCGTCAGCGCTAAGGATTTGGAGGTTGATTATCCCGAGATGGGCGGTGAAGATGTCGCTACCTCTACGACTATCAGCGGTTATATTGACTACTTATATCGCTTTGCTATAACCGTAGCAGCTATAGCCGGCTTTGTAATTCTGCTTTACGCTGGTTTCCGTTATCTTACTTCAGCCGGCAACCCCGTGGCAATGAAGGACGCTGTCTCCAAAATCACCTCAGCCACGATTGGTCTTATCTTATTATTGGGTATTCATCTGGTTATTACGACGCTCTGGGGAGGCGATAATCTACCTGAGATAAATAAGCCTGAACCCGTGAGCGGTATTTATCTCCAGGCAGGAACAGGAGAAGAAGCAAATAAGCTGCATTACCAGAGCTCTGTTTCCGTCGTCCCGGAGAAATTTGACACTCTTCAGTTTGTTGGCCCAAAAGAGGAAATATATTCTGTCTTTTTATATGATCAGAAAAACTTCCAAGGGACGCCCACCAAAGAGATCAAAAATGACGGCGGGACTCATTCCTTGGGCAATGCCCAGTCTCTAAAAATTAAATTTAATAAACCCGGGGTTTATGTTAAAGGGAAAAACTTAGGCGAAGAAGTCTTTCTCACCCACAGTGTTTCTGATTTTACCTTTACGCCTCAGGTTGAGGAAGTAGTCATTAAAAACAGAGAAGACGAGACTACAGATATGGGTAAATATTATTCTGTTCTCCACACCCAAGACCTTTTCCTTGGCGGCTGCCAAATAATATCAGCTACTACTAGTGATATTCAAATTCAACCGCATTCAGTAACTGTTTTCAGAAGGAATAACTTTCCTAATCAAGAGGCTCAAACTATTATTTATTCAGCCCCTAATTATCAAAACGCATATTCAGCGGCGGAAGACGAAACGATTGAAGAAAAGACTTATCCTGGGGAAGAACCTCAGCCAGTAGCAGTACCTGACCGTCTCGCCCAAAACATAAAATCAGTAAAAGTCCCGCCTGGTTATGCCGTTATTCTCTTTGAAGAAAAACCAGTAGATAATGGTTCAAATATTTACACAGAAAAAAAATGCCAGATTTTCTATGAGAGCAATCCGAATCTTGACAAAGAGTATATTGGCAATTGCGGTGGCGAGGGGTTTACTGGTCTTCCCTCTTTCTCCCAAATCCCTTGCGCTACCTATATTATGATTTTAGCTATTGAGACGCTGGTTTAACAACAACCCTACGTTCTGGCTCTTGGCCTAGGCTTTCAGTTTCCACATCTCCT
The DNA here is from genome assembly GCA_018400675.1 of bacterium. Lineage (GTDB taxonomy): Bacteria > Patescibacteriota > Minisyncoccia > Minisyncoccales > CG1-02-41-26 > M55B113. The sequence continues at coordinate 1,046 of JAGYMG010000063.1, read as the reverse complement.
CTAGAGGAAAGTTCGATATGAATAACCCTTCTTTCATAAGCAGGCATCGGCTCTAAAACTTTTTCTTTTTTTAGGAGAGCTACCTCATCAGCTACATTGTGAGCTAATTCCTTGAGGTACTCTTTTTTCTTCTGGCGATAATTATTAATATCCACTTCTAAATAGATATTTCTTTCTTCGCCTTCGCCGGTTATTAGGCTTTTATCTTTTTTGTTTAAAATCCTCCTTAAGAGATATTGAATATCGCTCAATGTCTGACCGCTTTTACCTATTAAAATCTGGGGATCGTCACTCTTAAGATTTAAATAAAAAGAGTCTTTTTCTTTTTCTTTTACCTCTACTTCTCCAGAAAAATTCATCTTCTTAAAAAATTCTTCGGCCTCTTGTTTAATTTTTTTCCCCGCTGTTTTAAAAAACATACTACTAAGTATTATATCTTTTTTTTACTATATAATGTTCTCCGATTGAAAACAACATTGAGCAAGCCCAATAGAGACCAATGATTGGACCAAAGTTCCAGACTATCAAGGCCGTAATGGCTGGAAAAAAATAAACACTCTGCTGTTGGAAGGCCTGACTAAAATCATCACCCTGGCTCTTTTGAGGTTTGGGCATTGATATTTTTAACTGATAGAATTGTAAGGCGCCGGCTAAAATAGCCAAGAAAATATTCGATTCCGAGAGATTAATAATGCCTAAAAAATTAAAATCAATAACTGCTGGCTGACTAACAAAAGAATAGAGAGAAGTTTTGACAGAACTATCCTTGAGACCCCTTAAAAAGACCTGATAGAGAGCAATAATAATCGGCAGCTGAAGGAGAAGAGGAAGACAACCAGAAAAGGGGCTCACCTTCTCTCTTTTATATAAAGCCATCATCTCTTTCATTTGCCTGTCCTTATCATCGGCATATTTTTTCTGGATTTCTTTAATCGCAGGCTGAAGTTTATTAAGGGCTCGCTGCGACCTCACGCCTTTCAAGGAAGAAGGCAGGAGCAGAAAACGGGTGATAAGGGTTAAGAGAATAACCGCCAAGCCAAGGTTAC
>JAGYMG010000062.1 GCA_018400675.1 bacterium | reverse complement strand
AGATTTTTATCAGGTTGATATGCAAACCGGTAAACGCAAGGATTCTTTTAGAGTCGAAGCCGGTACCGCTGAAGGTAATAAACGTTATGGAATAGGTGAAAGTCAGCTCTGGCGTGGCATTCATATCTCAGAACATGGTCAGGGGATAGAGTCAGCTGCTTTAGATAGTAGCATTGGAGAACAAGGCTTTGGAAAGATAGACCAAGGGATAAATGCCGAGTCCGGGGAAAATAATTTTATTACTACAGGGCTTTCCGTTGATGAAAATTTCGGGGGCAATTTTAGCGGATGGGCGGTTTATAGTACAGACGGGGATTTAACCAATAGAGTGGTTATCCATGATAATAAAAACATTAATCCTTCTTTAGTTAATTTAAACGAAACCGCAAGAGGAAGCCTTGGGGGGCAATCTATGCCAACTATGGAGGCCCGCTATGGAGTAGAAGGTGGTGGAGTAAGCAACGGCGTAGCTTGGACCTTAGGCGTTTTAGAAAATTCTCAGCATAAAGCGGCTATTATTGACAATAGCGTTACTTTAACTCAAGACACTGTTTGGGAAGTAGGGGCTGATTCAGAGTTTACTCTTCCGGCAACTTCTTTTGCCGGCAGTTTAGTTAAGGGGTTAAGCGAGAACGGAGAAGATGTTGAAGTCGAGTTCAGCCAGCAAGGAGATATTACTCCTTCCGGCGGCGAATTGATTATAGAAGATAGTTTTCATATCTACGATACAGCCCGTCAAGGAGAAGGAAGTAAAGGGGTTTTTAGAGCCTTTCACGCGGCTGGATCTTTTACGGATAAAGCAAATGATGAAAATTTAAGATTTGTCTTAAGAGAAGGAGAAAAGAATTGGCAATTAGAAGGTGATTTTTCCGGTGATTTGTTGGCTGCTGATTATATTCAGCTTGCTGACACAGCCGCTTATAATAACAATAGTTTATTCAACAATAGTTTATTCAGTGTAGGGTTTAATAGCCAAGGTGATAAGACTTTATTAAGCCGCCACGCTTTAGCCGGAATTAATCAAGCTTATCAACGTCAAGCAGGTATTGGAGAAGAAGGCAGCGCTCCTAAGCAGCTTATCGATTTTGTAACTAAAGGGCCGATGATCTTAGAGGGAAGTAAATTTGTTAATGCAAATTCTGAAGTAGCCAGAGAGCTAGATGTACTCTATGGTTTAGAATCAGAATATAAGGAATCCAGCGGAACCGAACCAACCAGCTCGATTGCTCTCTCTAACTATGCCGGAGACACACATCTAAAAATTTATAAATACAACCAAGAGTTTGGCAGTTTTGAAACTACAGATGATTCGCTCGCTTCTAATTTAGTAGGAGAAAAGGTTTCTTTAAACCTGAACCAAGCAACGATTGATTTTGTTTCCAGCGAGACTCTTGAAACCGAAGGGGTGGTTATAACCAGTGATGGACAACGCAGCGGTGTAGACGGGTCTAGAACCACTACTTCTTTTACCGCTTCAGAAATAGCACCCGGCTTACGCTTGACTTTAGGGAAGAACCAGGCCGGGATCGAGACTTTTCGTTATGCTGACAGCCCTAAGGAGAATATAAAGGTAACTCATTTTGATAGCCGGGGTAATAAAAAGATACAAGAAGTAGAGGTCATAGACCTGCCTGAACCAAATAGCACCGAGGCAAAAGAAGAATTGACCGGTTATACCGGCTTTTTAGGAGAAAGCATTTCAGGCGAAACCGGTTCGCCGGTATGGCAGATTCAGCATTTTGCTGATGGATCAAAAAAAGCGAGGGCATTTTTACCTCAAGGTGAATTTGGTATGGACCAAAACGGCCAACTGCGCGTAGAGGCAGGGGAAACAGAGTTGAGTTACGCTCATTTGAATACTATGCGGGCCGGGACTGAAGAAGCTAACCGCTTTGTTGTTGCCTCGGTAAAAGCCAATCTTTCTACTCAAGAAGCTGATTACGGCGAAAGAGTAGTGCCTTTTGGCCCGAGTGAAACTATTGATTTAATCCCGGGAAGAAATGTAATAGTTGTTGATAAGGGCGCCGGCCGGAAAGAAGTTATAGGCGAAGACGCGCAATCGCTGCCTGTAGCAACTACTGATATTACTCTTTTAGAGGAGAGCTTGGTTAAAAATTCACGCAAAGTAAACGATGGTTTCAAGGTTGAATCCGGAGAGCTTTCAGGAGAGGGAGATAGTTTATCAACTAGCCGAGAAATTGATTATCCGGAAAATTTACTTGTTGCAGCAGGAATAAAGGGCGCTGATCATATTGAACAGGCCGAAAGCAGTTCTGAAGGGGTTAGATGGTACCGGCTTAAAGGCCAGTCAATTACTCAAGAGGATAAAAAGATGTTTTCTGTTCTGAGTGGTATTTCGCTGGCTGATTTAAATAAAGAGTCTGGTTCAACAGAGGAAGCTGATTCTTCCTATGGCAAATTTTCCGGAGAAGATTTAGTATTTTTGCAGAATATCGAATCTGAAAATAGTTGGGCAAGGTCTTTTAGCGATAGTCAATATAATAAGGTAACTGAAGGTGTTGATAATCCCCAAGCTATTTATAGCGCTTCCGGATTAAAAATCGGCCAAGAAACTAAGGTTTCTTTTCTGCCCGGCCGGCCTAGAGTTATTGATTTAGCTTTTGTTAGTTCTGACGGAGAAACATCCCGGGACCTTTATGTAAAAGGCGCTGACCAGTCTGCGCTTCAATCTTTTAATATTGACGCCAATAATTTTTCTGTTACCGGTCTATCGGGCGCTTCTGAGTGGGAAATACTTAATCATTTCGTAACAGTAAATAAATACGCTCTTTCTAAAACAACAGTAGAGCAAAACATATATATGCCTGATTCAGATAGGTTCAAAGACAAAGAAGCTATAACTCATCTAGCTTTTCAGCTTAAGGAATTGGGAATAGAAGATGCTCAAAGAATCAGTGAAACAATTATAAGCCAGGGCTTAGACAACTTGGAACAAAATACTGTTATTGAGATGGCTCAAGCAATGGCAGATACAAATAAAGATATTGTTATTCCGGATAGGCTGACTTTTGACCTCTTAATCGACGGTTCTAAAGACAAACCTTTTGCTAAGTTTATATTAGGCCAGGAGAGCGAGGGCGATAGAGAAGTTTTACCTAGTGACAAGATAAGCCTTTCCTTTTTGGAAGGAGAAGGCTTTGGAATTAAGCATGGGGAAAAAGAGGATGGTAACTGGTTTCCTTATTTTTCTCAGTTAGACGCTCTCCGTTACGCAAAGATAGACCGCGGAGATATTCAGCTAAAAGGTGATTTCTCCGGTATCCAAAATGATAATAGTTCAGGAACTCCTCAACCGCTAGAAGGAAAACTTGATACTGTAGTCGAAGTAAAATCTACCGGCGAAGAAACTATTTGGTTTTCTAACTATCAAACAAGAGAAGGCAAAGAGCTTGATCCTTTATCTTTACATGTTCAGCTTCCCCAAGCTTCCAACTATAAAGTTGTTGAAGACGGAACTTCTTTGGGTATTGCCGGCCTATTTGGTGAATTCTCAAAAGGAACTGAGATAAACTTTTTGCGGGCAGAAGACGAAGGCGGACGCTATATTATAAAGGTAAAGGAGGGGGCAACTTATACTCCTTATTTTTCCGGAGGGTTTAGCCCCAAAACTGAATTGACAACGGATAGCTATAAGGATGAAGCGGGAGTGACCTATGAAGGCCTTCGAGCCGGACATACTTATATTTTTGCCGACAGCAAAGGGACTTTACTCCCTGAAAATGCAGTAAAAAGCGTAGAAGGCGGCAAGGCAATTTATAATGAAAGCTTTGAGGCCAGCCACTCAGATTATTATTTAAATACACCGTTATTTAAACAAGGAGAGAAGCTTGATTATAACCGGGATTACTCTGTTTGGAATCCTAAAACCAATTCTTTTGTAACCGCTTTTGACATTGCGGTTGGTACAAGCGA
>JAGYMG010000061.1 GCA_018400675.1 bacterium | reverse complement strand
CCGTTTACTGAGGTAAATAATAGAACGATTAGTCAGATTTTCTAAAGATTTTTGTCTGATGTAAAAACCGTTCATCCATTCTAATTTACGCAAATTAAAGACAGCCCCTGACTTTTGAATCTTTTCCATTGAGAATGCCTTTACTAAATTAGGGAGAGAGAATATTTCTTTATCATCACCCGGATTCCAGCTTAAGAGAGCGATAAAGTTAACCAAGGCTTCAGCTAAATAGCCTTCTTTTTGATAATCAATAATAGAGGTAGCTCCATGTCTCTTACTGAGCTTAGTTTTATCAGGTCCAAGAATAAGCGGTAGATGAGCGTAACGAGGAATATTAAAGCCTAACGCTTCCTGGATTAATATCTGTTTAGGTGTGTTAGGAATATGATCTTCCCCTCGGATAACATGGCTGATAGCCATTTCTTCGTCATCAATGACAACGGCGAAATTGTATAAAGGTGATTCAAAGTCCCGGGCTAAGGCAAAATCTCCGAGTAAAGAGCTATCAAACTCTATTTTCCCTCGTACCATATCTTCAAAGACTACTTTCTTCATCGGGTTTTTAAGCCGAATAACAAACGATTTACCCTCCCTTAAGTACTGGTCTATTTTATCTTGAGGCAACTCCCGGCACTTTCCCATATAAATAGGGGCTTTGCCAATACTCATCTGATATTGCCTCTGGGCTTCCAGGTCTTCCTTAGAGCAGAAACAATAATAAGCTTTCTTTTCTGCTATTAGTTTTTTTAAGTATTTGCTATAAACTTTTCTTTTCTCGGACTGACGATAAGGTCCATAGTCACCTTCGATGTCCGGTCCTTCTGTCCAGTCTATCCCCAGCCATTTAAGACCCTCAATAATATTATCTTCCCATTTTTTTTCTGATCGTTCCCTATCCGTATCTTCTATTCTTAAAATAAAACTACCCTGGTGTTTTTTAGCAAACAGGTAATTAAAGAGAGCTGTCCGCGCCGTGCCGATATGTAATGGACCGGTGGGCGAAGGAGCAATTCTTACTCTTACCTCACCCGGACTAATTAATTTTAAATCATCACTAATCATGATAAGGTCTCCCCTATTGTATGCTTTTTATTCTACAACTTTTTCCTTATTTTGGCAAATAAGATACTGCCTAATCAGATCCTTCTTTATGTGGTGAAAGATATTCTAGAATGTAAGCGGCAATAATCCTGGCTGCTTTGGGCCGAGCAAATTGTTTTGTTTTATCAGCCATTATTTTTAAATCAGTCGGCCGAGAGAAGAGGTATTTTAATCTTTCTAAAAAGAAGTGAGCTCGGAGATTGTTTTCCTCTAAAACCTGGCTGGCTCCTGTCTTGCTATAAGCATAGGCATTTCTTGTTTGGTGATTCTGAGCTGAATGAGGCAACGGAATGAGGAGACTCGGTTTTCCAGCAGCAGCGATTTCAAAAATTGTTCCTGAGCCGGCCCGGGCGACTACAAAATCAGCTGCTTTGAGAGCGTGTTTATATTTTTCCTCCTCTAAAAAGGGATAAATATGATAATAACCCTTTAACTCTTTAGGTGTCACTACGTTGGCTTCGGCTTTAATCTGTTGAAAATTATTCTGGCCGGCTACATGGATAAGTTCAAACTCCTTAAGCATTTCAGGCAGGATTTGAAGAATAATTTCATTTATCCGTTGAGCTCCCTGAGAGCCACCGACAATAAAAATAAGGGGTTTATCTTGCTGAAGACCAAAGATCTCCCGAGCTTTATCTTTAGTGCCTGATAGTATTTCTCTCCGGATGGCATTGCCAACGGTTAGTATTTTTTCTTTAGGAAAAAAATCTGTGCTAGGAAAGGAAACAAATATTTCCGACGCCCAGTTGCTGGTTTTTTTAACGGTGAGACCGGGGACAACATCTGATTCATGGATAAAAAGCGGAATATGGAGAATCCTGGCTGCCAGAGCTACGGGAAAGGAACCATAGCCTCCTTTGCTAACAACAACATCAGGAGCTATAAAGAAAAGAAAGAAGAAAGCCTGGCAAAAGCCAAGAGGTATCTTAATAAAGATATCCAGGATATTCTGGAGAGAGAAATATCTTCTTATCTTGCCGGCGAATATTCTTTTTATTTTAATGTTTTCTTGTTCAAGGGTCGATAGGGCGTATTTATCTCTGGGACCAATATAGAAAATACCCAGGTCCTCTCGAGGATAAATCCTTTTCATTTCTCTGACAATTGCCAGTATGGGGAAGATGTGGCCGCCGGTACCACCGCCGGTAAAAACTATTTCCATATTAAATGACTAATAACTATATTTTCTACAATTAAGACTCTACCTTAGTCATAGAAAATTAGCAATTAAATATATTTATTTTTTCTTGAAATATTTAAGAGAATACCCAGTGCCATTAATTCTACCATAATATGGGAACCACCATAGCTGATAAAGGGTAAGGGTATGCCTGTTAAAGGAGCTAAGCCCGTTATGGCTGCAATATTAAGAAATGTCTGAACGATAAACCAAGAGCTGATACCTAGGGCCAGAAGAAAAAGGAATCTGTCTGACGATGCTAAGGCAATGCTTATCCCTCGCCAGAAAACTAAAAGAAACAGCATAATCACAGCTAAACAGCCCAAGAAGCCCAATTCTTCCCCTATTATAGCAAAGATTGAGTCAGACATGGAGTGAGGTAGGAATCCAAACTTCTGTGTAGCCAATCCAAAAGGTGTCTCCACCCCTAACAGCTGACCGGAGCCAATAGCAATAAGAGATTGATGAATCTGATAGCCCTCTTTCAGAGGCTCCAAGCTGGGGTTGAGAAAGGTCAAGAATCTTTGAAGACGATAAGGAGCTAATAATATCATTAAGGTGAAAGAGCCTATACCAATAAAAATTATAGAGGCAACATGCCAGAAGGGCACGGGGTTAGAGAAATAAACTAAAACAGATACAGCAGCAATAACAATCAATGTGCCCATATCAGGCTGTTTTATCAAAAGGCAGCTAATTATTGCTAAAATTGAAAAAAAAGCTATCAGGGTTTGATTGAGGTTCTGGGCCGGCTGCCTCTTATTCTTTACTCTCTTGCTTAGCCAGAGGGAGAGATAAAGAAGAAAGCTCAGCTTTAGAAACTCCGAAGGTTGAAAGGATAAAGGACCCAGACTAATCCAACGGCTGGCTCCTCGGAGAGAAACGCCTAAGCCCGGGATAAAGACCAGTATCATGGCGATAATATTTAAAACTAGAATTGGGATTATCCATTTTTTAATTGATGCCAACGGTATCTTGAACAATATAAAGCCAGCTATAGCTCCAGGCAGGAGGCCGAATAAGAATTGATGTCTGAGATAATGCCAGGTGTTGCCAAAGTGCTCTAGCGATTGAGGGGTGGAAATAACAGCCACCATTACCAGGCCAAAGACGATGAGGATAAAACTGGCTATCAATAAGACAAAGTCAATTGATTGTTTTTCTTTTTTAATCATTGCAATTGTTTAACATATTGCTTAAAAAGATTTCCTCTTTCCTTGTAGTTATTGAAAATACTAAAACTGGCGCAGGCTGGTGAAAGTAAGCAGGCTGTCCCTCGAGGCGTATAGGTATAAGCTGCCTTTACTGCTGCTGGCATAGAAAAGACGAAAAAGGCTTTGGGTTTTTTCTTCCCAGCTTGTTTAAGCACTGCTTGCCAAACTGCGCGCCCTGTCTCCGGGAAAAAAATAAGATTATCTATCCCTGCCTTAACAATTGTTTGGGCTAAAGGAGAAAAGTCAATTTTTCCTTTGCTGGAGCCGCCTAATATGATTGTTTTGACACTACTCTTAAGCGCCTTGATAGCTCCGATGGTTGCTTCGGGTATAGTAGCGAAAGAATCATTATAAAAATCTATTCCTTTATAACAACCTATATATTCTAAATGATGGGCTAAGGGTTTAAATTCTTTTATGCCTTTGCTGATTGTTGCCTTGG
>JAGYMG010000060.1 GCA_018400675.1 bacterium | reverse complement strand
TGGCCTTGCTGGCAAAATTATCCATGAATTAGGTGCTGCTTTAGGCCTATCTCATAAGGATAACAAATATTTACAAGAGAAATACGCAAGATATGGTGAGCTATTTTTAGCTGTTTTTAAACCTTTCGTTAAAAAACAGTTAACAGCTGGCTATGTTGTGCAGGCAGTAGATAAGGCTATAAAGGTTCAGGATCCGGCCTGTTTTTCAGAAATGACTTGGTCTGAGGTTAAAGATAAGATAGAAAAAGAAACTGGTGATTCTAAAGGTAATTTATCTTCTTCAGAGCTTATATTGAATATTTATCTTTTGAAAAATAATATCAGCTCAGCAGAAGAATTATTGAATACTTGGAAAAATAGAGGATATAAAGTCTTAGATATAGGGTGCGGGCAAAAAGCAGAATTTGTAAGAGCTTTAAGAGAATATGGTATTGAGGCTTACGGGATAGATAAAAATCTTGATCTTAAGCTGGAAAATAAATATCTTATTCGTGGAGAGGCTCAACAAGCAGTGAATATTCTTGGGGAAATAGGAGTAGATAATGTAGATATAATCTTTGCTGTAAACTTTTTGAATTCTGATTTTGTGCATTTAAATAAAGATAGAACTGGCTTTGAACCAATTATAAGTTTTGAAGATAGAAAAGTTATCGCAGAAAATATCAATCAGCTATTAAAAGAAGATGGAATGTTTTTAGCCATTACAGATCATCTTCCCATTTTTATGGAAAAAGATTGCAATCTTAGCGATGATTTTAAAGAGTTAGTTAAAGCATTTGACGCAGCAGGTTTGAAGTTGAATCATCTATTAAAACGATTTCCTATTCTATATTCTTCAATTTCTAATGTTGGTTTATTTGGAAATATTCCTGCAGCAATAAGGCCTTATCTTAATAAACAGATCGAACAAGGAAAATATAGTGCTATTACAAGGTTTAAGCCTGTGGAGGTAGATGGAGTTAAGGTAAGTTTCTTTAAATTAGATAGTTTTTCTAAGCCGGATCTTTCATTGCCTGAGGATATAATTTATAGCAGTATTTCAGAAGAAGGTCTTAGTGTCTTTATTAATGATTCCGCAGAGAGGCTAATTTTAGAGAAATTTTCTACTGCAAGAAAACTTTCTATATTTTTAAATTCTCTTGCCAAACACGAAAAGGTAGAAGCTATCGATGGTTTAAGCCATTTTGATGCAAGAATAAAACAAACTGAAGTAGAAGGCTATAGTGAAATAGCAGATATTTTATCTTCTATACAGGATACAGACAAACGTATTGATCCGACTCAGGCAGAAATTAGAAAACCTGCTAAAGGTTGTTTGACTGTTATCCATAAGAATAGTATAGGAGCTAAAAAAGCAGCATTAGGCTTGGTAAATCTTGATATTCTTGCTTCTAAAATAGATGCAGCTTCTGATCCGGTGAAATCATTCCATCTTAGGAGGTCATTTACTAAATTCTTTAACAGAGTTATTAAAAAATTTGTTGAAGGCCTACCGGATATGGGACATGACACAGATCTTGTTGAGTTACTTGAGTCAGTTACAACCGAAAAAGACAAAGAAAATTTAATTAGTCACAAGTTATCTGGTAATAAAATAGCCAAGGCCGCAAATGAAGAAGAATCTCTTTATCAAGAGTTAATTGATATATTAGGAGAAAGAATCGATGAAAAGATAGGTGAAGATGCGCTTGGCGTTGAACAGGATAAATTAGATAAGGCATTAGATGCGGTTCGAGGCCATATTTTACGCTGCTTTAGCGATCCTGCTGTAAGAGAAAAATATGATATGCTTTTGATGGAACTTCAAAGTGTAGATGAAGGCAAATGGGCAGAGTCAGCTGTATTTTCAGTAATTCAGAAGGTAGAAAAAGCAGTGGGAATGATGGGCCAGGCCTCTAAGATGAAAGATGTTATGAACGAAGCAGTTAGTATATTTGAATCTATAGCTTGGGAATTATTGTGTAGGCATGAGTATAATCATCCGGCCATCAAAGAATTTGTTAAGGAGCAGATGAGAGAAAGATTTGATACTGCTGTAGAAATTATTGAAGGTTTAATTAGTGAATATGAAAAATCAGATATATCTAAGGGTGCTACAATTACTGCTTTAGGCGGATGGATGTTTGTTGCAAAAGACTATCTTGAAAAATCTTTACTTGCCCTTAAGAGGAATTGGGATCAACATCAAGAGCATTACAGCTACAGAAAAGTACTTTTTGAAGAAGCCAGAAGTGCAGCTAGAAATCCTTATTATATCCAAGCCTTGGCAACCGTATATGCAGATTACCTACAAGGTAAGGTAGAAAGAGGAGAAATTTCTGAGGGTGGAGAAGCTGAATATATGGAAGAAGGCATGGAGCGGCTTTTTGAGTCTATAGCAGACTATATCGTCAAAAATACTAAGTTAAGAGAAGACTTTAAAGAGGATTATCAAGGCAGTGAACCGGTTGTATTGGTTTTTGATGAAATACTTACTACTATAGATTATGAGTATTTTCGTAATATTTTTGGAAATAGGCTAAAAGCAATTCTTAATGCTAAGTCTACTGCTCAATCTCATTTTGCCTTAGCAGCTAAAGCTGACGGAATTCCAGTATTGTCGATAGACGAGAAGGATTATAGATTTCTTGAATCTCTTTCTGATAATGTAGAAATGTATCTTTTTGCTGATAGCGGCCAAAGTCATGCTGTAGTTTTTGCTTCTTCTGAGACCAAAAATGAATTTGACCAAGAAGTTAAAAGGATTAATAAAAGGCAAAATTATTATAGAAAAATAGCTCAAGCCAGCCGCAGAGAAGATGAACTTTTAACCGGTGCTAATGTTAGTTCTATAGAGCAAGCAAATAGGGCATTTTCAGAAGATTATGCTGATTTTATTGGTTTAGTAAGAACAGAGGCTTTAAAAATTTGGGGGACAATTCTTCCTCCGGATATTAACCAGATTAAGAATCATTTTGAAGAGATAGTTAAATCTGCTTTAGGCCAACCGGTTGTCTTTAGAGGTTTTGACCAACAGCCGGATAAGCTTAGCCCTGCATTTGCTTATACTCGTTATAAAGGGAATAAATGGTATCTTGAACATCCTCTAGGACAAGAAGTAGTTAAACAGCAGCTAAGAGCTTGGATTCGCCTTAGCAAACGTTACCGTTTTGGTGTTATGTTCCCGATGATCGAGACTGAATCAGATATTGAAGCAATTGATCAGCTGGTAAAAGAAGCTGCTTCTCAAGAAGGGGTAAGTGATATTAATTTTAACTTAGGAATTATGATTGAAACTAACTCGGCAGCCTTAAAGATAGATAAATTATTAAATAATACAATATTTGGTAAAAAAATTAGCTTTGTCAGCATCGGTACCAATGACTATATAAGATTTACTTATAATGCAGATAGAACAAATCCAATGCATGTAAAAGAATATTATAGGTATGTTTTACCTTCTGTGGTAAGGATGATTAGAAATAGTTCTAAAACTGCTAGTGAAAGTGATGTGAAAACAAGTATATGCGGTGATCTAGCTTCAAAAGAAAATTACTGGCCGGTTTGGTTTTATCAAAGATCTATTTTAGGAAATCAGGTAGCTTTAAGTATGCCTTCTAAATTAATACCTAACTTTAAAGCTTATATTAAAGCTGTTGAAGAAAATTGGGAAAGAATTTCTCAACTTAAGGCTGAAGGCGCTGGCGAGATGACTTTTAAAGAATGGTTGGAATACGTTTTTAATCCTGAAGTTAAAGAGTTTGATGACAAAGAAACAGAAAAACCGCTTAAAGAGCAGTTTAACGCAATGCTTTCAGAAGTTTCATCAGAAGTTAACTCTATTTTAGAAGAAAAAGCTGAAAACGTAGATAGTTCTAAAGGCGGCTTTAGAACACCGGAGATGGTTAAGTTGATGGGCGCAGCTGCTTTAGTAGCAATTGCAGTGCCGGTAGTGGCTAAGCTTTTTGGGTTGGTATTTGTGGTCAGCTTATCAGGATTTATTTTTGCAGCCAGCCTAGGGTTAGGCATTATTTTGGTTAGGCCAGGCATAATAAAATTAAAAAA
>JAGYMG010000006.1 GCA_018400675.1 bacterium | reverse complement strand
GAGAGAGCTGGGATCAATTCTGGAAAACAAGCCTCAAGGAACTATTTGAAGAAATGTTTCCCATCCAGGATTATACAAAGAAACGTTTTGAGTTGGCGGTTAAGGACTTTAAGCTGGGCAAATCAAAATATAAGAATGGCTTAGAGGCGAGACGGAACAATGACTCCTATGAGGCCCCTCTTAGGGTAAAGGCTCTGCTCAAAAACTTGAAGACAAAAGATGTGAAAGAACAAGAAGTCTTTTTAGCTGATTTCCCTTTGATGACTGAAAAGGGAACTTTTGTTATAAACGGGGTAGAAAGAGTCACTATCTCTCAATTGATTCGCTCGCCGGGCGTTTTTTTTACAGCTAAGCCTTTTCAGGATAGAAATATATTTGGAGCCAAGGTTATCCCCACTCGCGGTGCGTGGCTGGAATTTGAAACAGAATCATCAGGCTTTATTGCGGTCCGTATTAATCGGGAAAGAAAAATAGCCGCTACAACACTCTTAAGGGTTTTTGGTTTGAGTGAAGACAAGGATATTCTGAAGACATTTCAGAAAGTGGATAAAGGCGAGATAAAATATATTGAGAAAACACTGAAGAGAGATAGTGCCCATAATGCTGCTGAGGCGGCAGTTGAAATCTACAAAAAATTAAGACCGGGTGACTTGGCTGGTCCTGATGCTGCCCACGAATTAATTTTTAATATGTTTTGTAATTTTCAGCGTTATGATTTGAGCAGGGTGGGTAGATGGAAGGCCAGAGAAAGATTAGAAGAATTGAGCAAAGGAGACAAGAACGAAGAGATTAAGAAATCAGAAAGAGTGCTCTCCAAAGAAGACTTGATTGCTGTGATTAAAGAAATTATTCGTCTCAACAATAATCCTAATGCCAAGCCGGATCAGATCGATCATTTAGGCAATAGAAGAATAAAAAGCCTTCACGAGATATTACAGGACAGGATGCGGGTTGGTTTGATGAGAATGGAGAGAATAGTTAAAGATAGAATGTCTACTCTAGAGATAAGTGATCTTACTCCCTCCCGTTTAGTTAATCAAAGACCTCTTATGGCTGTGATTCAGGAATTTTTTGGTTCTTCCCAATTATCTCAATTTATGGATAATGAAAATCCTCTTTCCGAGCTCGAACATAAAAGAAGAATAACCGCCACAGGACCAGGCGGTTTAACCAGAGAACGGGCTGGTTTCGAGGTTAGAGATGTTCAAGCATCCCACTATGGTCGTATCTGCCCTATCCAAACACCAGAAGGCCAAAACGTAGGACTTATTGGCCACTTAGCCTGTTTTGCCAAGGTCAACCATTTTGGCTTTTTAGAGACACCTTATTTCAAGGTTGAGAAAGGGAAAATTACCAAGAATTTCCAGTATCTTTCGGCCAGCGATGAGGAAAAATATAATATCACTCACGCCGGTATCTCTATGGATGATCAGGGTAATATTATAGAAAAAGAAGTTGAATCTCGGACAGTAGAGGGACCAAAGATGATAGACAGGAAAGCAGTTGACTTTATTGATGTTTCATCCAAGCAGCCGATCAGTGTGGCTACATCTTTGATACCCTTCCTCCAGAACGATGATGCTAACAGAGCACTGATGGGCTCTAATATGCAAAGACAGGCTGTCCCTTTAGTTTCCCCTGAAGCGCCCTTAGTAGGCACAGGAGTAGAACGTAATGTAGCTCGAGACTCTGGCGAAGAAATAGTAGCCGAAGAGAATGGTCTGGTTACTGAAGTAGACGCTAATCAAATAAAAGTAAAATATAAGGATAAAGAGAAGGTCTATCTTCTCCGGATGTTTGTGAGAGGTAATCAATATACTTGTTTTCACCAAAGACCAGTGGTTAAAAGAGGCCAGCAAGTGAAAAAAGGAGATATTCTTGTTGATGGCACGGCTATGGACAAAGGAAGATTAGCTTTAGGCAGAAATATTCTGGTAGCCTTTCTTCCTCTCAGAGGAGGAAATTATGAGGATGCTATTTGTATTTCCGAATCCCTGGTTAAGCATGATGCTTTTACCTCTATCCATATTGAAGATTTTACTTGTGATGTTCGAGAAACAAAATTAGGGCCTGAGATTACTACTTGTGATATTCCCAACGTCGGGGAAGATAAGCTAAAAGATCTAGACGAGGAAGGCGTAGTCAGGATAGGGGCTGAAGTTAAGCCCGGTGATATCCTAGTAGGTAAGATTTCGCCAAAGGGAGAAGCTGGTCTAACGGCCGAAGAGAGACTCTTAAGAGCTATCTTTGGGGAAAAAGCAAAAGATGTTAAAGACAGCTCTCTTAAGATGGAACATGGGAAGCAAGGTAGAGTGATCTCAGTGAAGATTTTTTCTCGGGATAATGGTGATAAGCTTGAACCGGGTGTTCTTAAAAGAATAAGAGTGGAAATTGCGCAATTGAGAAAAGTTAAGGTGGGCGACAAACTATGTGGTCGGCACGGTAATAAAGGAGTTATCTCCAAGATTTTGCCAGCAGAAGAGATGCCTTTCTTAGAAGATGGAACGCCTGTGGATGTTGTATTAGACCCTATGGGGGTTGTTTCCAGAATGAATATTGGTCAAATCTTAGAAACACATTTAGGGTTAGCGGCAAAGAAATTAAATTATTTAGCCATTAGCCCAGCTCTCTTAGGGGCTAATGAGGAAGATATTAAAAAAGAACTGAAGACAGCTGGCTTTCCCGAATCGGGTCAGGTGACTGTTTATGATGGTAGGACCGGGGAAGCGTTCCCTAAAAAAATTACAGTGGGCTATATGTATATAATGAAATTAATCCATATGGTTGAAGACAAGATACATATGCGTTCTATCGGCCCCTATTCTCTTATTACCCAGCAGCCTTTGGGCGGTAAAGCTCAGTTTGGCGGTCAGCGTTTTGGAGAAATGGAAGTCTGGAGCTTAGAAGGTTACGGTGTAGCCCATACGCTTCAGGAAATGCTAACTATAAAATCTGATGATATCCAAGGACGGGCAGCTGCTTATGAATCTATTCTGAAAGGAGAGTCAATAAGGAGTCCTCATCTGCCAGCTTCCTTTAATCTCCTTGCTTTGGAAATGAAGTCCCTAGGCATCGGCATTGAGGTAAAAGCTTCTTTAGCTGAAGAAGACGAGGAAGATAAAAAAGAGGCAACAAACGAAAAAAGAAAATAATTGTAATAGTCACATAATTATATGAAACTTTCTGATTTAGACTTAATTAGAATAAAACTGGCTTCTCCCAAAGATATTTTAAATTGGTCAAAGGGGGAAATAACCAAGCCAGAGACTATTAACTATCGTACCCAGAAACCAGAAAAGGACGGTCTCTTTTGTGAAAAAATATTTGGGCCAACCAAGGATTATGAATGTTATTGTGGCAAATATAAAGGTATCAGGTATAAGGGTATAGTCTGTGATCGCTGTGGCGTAGAAGTAACGCGCAGTTCTGTTCGAAGAGAACGAATGGGCCACATCAAACTAGCTGCGCCTTGTTCTCATATTTGGTTCTTGAAAGGGGTACCTTCACGGATAGGCATGGTCCTTAACATTCCCATTCAACGATTGGATAAAGTTGTTTATTTTGCTGCTTATATTATTACCTCTGTTGATAAAGAGGCCAAGAAACAAATATTAGAAGAGATTGAGGAAGAATATAAAAAGAAACAGAGGGATAAGGTGCAGAAGATTAATAAGGAAGATCTGAAAAAAGCTCGAGACAAAGCAAGAGAAGAGGTGCTTTCGCTTACCCCTTTACGTGTTCTGTCAGAAACAGAATACTGGGAGTTATCTTTAAAATATGGAGAGATATTTGAGGCCGGAACAGGAGCAGAAACATTAAGAAAAATATTTAGTGAGATAGATTTAAAAAAACAAATTAAGGAATTGAAAAAAGAATCCGAAAAGATAACCGGTGCTGCTCGGATTAAGTTTTTAAGAAGATTAAGATTTTTTCAATGGATAGACAAGGCCGGGATAAGACCGGAATGGATGTTCTTGACAGTCTTGCCAGTTCTTCCTCCGGAGCTAAGACCTATGGTCCAATTAGATGGGGGGAGATATGCTACTTCTGATTTGAATGATCTCTATCGCCGCGTTATTAATCGTAATAATCGTCTTAAGTATCTCATGGATATCTCAGCTCCAGAAGTGATAGTCAGAAATGAAAAAAGAATGCTCCAGGAAGCTGTTGATGCTCTTTTAGATAATAGTATGAGAAAAGGACAGACAACAACGGCTAGCACTGGCGGCCGGCGTCTCTTAAAGTCTTTGGCTGATACCCTTAAAGGTAAACAGGGTCGATTCAGAAGAAATCTTTTGGGGAAAAGGGTAGATTATTCTGGGCGTTCAGTCATTGCTGTTGGCCCGGAGCTTAAACTATCCCAATGCGGTTTGCCTAAGAAGATGGCTTTGGAACTATTCCGTCCTTTTGTTATTAAAGAACTCTTAGAAAAAGAATTGGCTTATAATATTAGAGGTGCTTCTCATCTTATTGAAGAAGAAACGGATGAAGTCTGGGCAGTTCTAGAAGGAGTAGTTAAGGACAAATTGGTGTTGCTTAATAGAGCCCCTACGCTTCATCGTCTTGGTATTCAGGCCTTTAAACCTGTTCTCATTGAAGGAGAGGCCATTAGGATTCATCCGCTTGTCTGTAAAGCTTTCAACGCTGATTTTGATGGCGATCAGATGGCTGTGCATTTACCTCTTTCAGAAAAAGCTCAAGATGAAGCTAAACGATTTATGCTATCTACCAAAAATCTTCTTAAGCCCTCAACAGGCCTGCCTATTGTCAATCCTTCTCAGGACATGGTGCTGGGCTGTTATTATCTCACCGAAGCCAAGAAAGGGTTAAAAGGAGAGGGAAAAATATTCTCTGATCCCGATGAAGTTATTATTGCCCAAGAAGCAAAGTACCTTGACCTCCAGACCAAGATTAGACTCCCTCTTGCTGCTCTTGAACGGGAGGTAAAAGGCAGGAATAAAGATTCAAAATTATTAGAGACTACAGCTGGCCGGATAATATTTAATCGAGCTTTACCTAAGGACTATCCTTTCTTTAACGAAGAGATAAACTCCAAAATACTCTCTAATATAGTTGCTGATATTGTTGAACGTTATGACGAAGGAATAGTTGAAGAAACTTTAGATAATATTAAAAACCTGGGCTTTGAATATTCTACTCTTTCTGGCATTAGCTGGGGTATGGATGAATTAATTGTTCCCAAGGAAAAAGGAGGGCTCATTAAAGAAGCGGAAAAAGAGATTGACCTAGTTGAAGAACATTTCACCAAAGGTCTTTTGAGCTCGGAAGAGAAAAGAGCTAAAGTGATTAGTGTTTGGCAGAACGTCCGGGAAAAAATTGCCGAATTGGTTATTAAGACCTTGCCTAAAGATGGGTCTGTTTTTTCCATTGTTGGTTCTGGCGCCCGAGGTTCCTGGCATCAACCCGTCCAGATGGCTGGTATGAAGGGATTAGTGACAAACCCGGCTGGAAGAATAATCGAATTGCCTATTCGCCATTCCTTTAAAGAAGGCTTGGATATTCTTGAATATTTTAGCTCTACCCATGGAGCCAGAAAAGGAACAGCTGACACAGCATTGAGAACTTCAGCTGGCGGCTATCTTACCCGCCGTCTTATTGATGTTGCTCATGATATTATTGTTAATGAAGATGATTGTGGAGATAAAGAAGGTATTGTCCTTACTCGACAAGACTCTGATGATATTGGCCAGAAGTTTTCTTTTGAGCTTGTTGGGAGAACCGCTTTAAATGATATTCTTGACCCCAAGACAAAAAAAATAATAGTAGCTAAAAACGAGATTATAGATTGGGGGAAAGCAAGACAGATTGACAATACTTCAATTAAAGAAGTAAAAGCAAGATCTGTTCTCACCTGTAAATCTCTTAGGGGTGTCTGTCGCAAGTGTTATGGCTGGGAGATGGGGAGAAACAAGATAGTAGAAAAAGGAGAAGCTGTAGGTATTATCGCTGCCCAATCCATTGGAGAACCGGGGACTCAATTAACATTAAGGACATTCCACTTAGGCGGGGTTGCCGGTGGGGGAGATATTACCCAAGGTCTTCCCCGGGTAGAAGAAATATTTGAGCTAAGAAACCCTAAAGGGGAAGCAATAATTTCTGATGTTAATGGGACGGTCAAGCAGATTGACTCTAAGAGCAGGACACTGTTTATTCTCCCCGATAAAGAAAAAAAAGGTAAGCAATCTGCTAAAAAGGAAGAGGTCTTAGAATATAAAATACCTATAGCCAGAGCTCTCTGGGTTAAGAAGGGAGAAAAAGTATTTAAAGGCCAGCAGCTATGTGAAGGTAGTCTTAATCTTAAGAAATTGCTTAAAACTAAGGGGATGAATGAGACAAAGAAATATATTACCCTGGAAGTTAAAAGAATCTATGCTTCTGAAGGAGTTAATATCCATAGTAAGCATATTGAAACAATTGTTCGCCAGATGTTTTCCCGGGTTAAGATAAAAGAGAGCGGGGAAGGTGATTGGCTGCCCGGTCAAGTAGTAACAAAGGCTGAATTTGAGGAGATTAAGCAAAGAATGAAAGAAGAAAACAGGACTCTGCCTAAATCAGGAGATATATTCTTAGGCATCTCCAAGGTAGCTCTAACATCGGATAGTTTCCTCTCGGCTGCCTCCTTTCAAGAAACGTCCCGTATTCTTATCCGGAGCTGTCTCCAAGGTAAAGAAGACAAATTGCGTGGCCTTAAAGAGAATGTTATAATAGGGAGACTGATCCCTGCTGGCACTGGTTTCCGTGGCAAGAAATAAAATGGTATCGTGTCAGGGACTTTCTTGGTATTTATTAACTTTCTAAAGGAGGTACGTGGCTAAAAAAAATAAAAAAAGAAATAATAACGGTAATCAGAAAGAGAGAGCCAATTACCCGGTCTTAACTACTCGGTTAAGGAAGTGGATTGAAGTAGTTTCAGTCTTCTTATTTGCTATAGTAATTGGTCTCTCTTTTTTTGATAAATCAGGTATCGCGGGGGAGTTTATATTTAAATGGCTTTATTTCTTAACAGGTAAGTCAGTATTTTTTATTCCTTTGTTTTTAACTGTAGCTGGTCTTATCCTCTTGTGTTCTGATAAAAAGAGGCTGAGAGCGCCTATCTCTCTGGCCCTTGTCCTTGTTATTATTGGTATTGCGGGAATATTAGCCACTCACGACTTAGTCACTGAAGATATAACTGTTAAGAATGGTGGCTGGATAGGTTATCTTTTTTCTTTCTCGCTCTTAAAATATTTTGGCAACCTGGTGGCTAATGTTATTTTTTTGGCCGCTATCTTAGTTGGTATTCTAATATTCTGGGAATTCTTACCTCATAAAGAGCTATTAAAAAAAGAAATCAATCTCAGAAAAGAGCTTGGTGACAGTCAAGAAGAAAGGATTAGGGAAAAAGAGATTATAGAGGAAGAGAAAGGGGAGAAGAAAAAAGAAGAAAAAGAAAAGCAGGAGAGAGGATTCAGAATAGATAAGATAAAATTTCCGGGTCTTAAAAAGAAGGAGAAAGTTAAAGCATTTGACAGCGAGGAGTCAAATATTGCTGCTAGCTCTAAAAGCAAAGAGATTAGTTCTGGTGAATTTGAGCAGTATACATTGCCCTCAATAAGTCTCTTGGAATCTAATCATGACCGGGCAGCCAGTGCCGGAGATATTAAGGA
This sequence comes from bacterium, assembly GCA_018400675.1. Lineage (GTDB taxonomy): Bacteria > Patescibacteriota > Minisyncoccia > Minisyncoccales > CG1-02-41-26 > M55B113. Next base: position 9,869 of record JAGYMG010000006.1, on the reverse strand, counting down.
AAATTCTTACCAGATTAAAAAAACCTTGCGTAATTTTGGTATACCTGTAGAAATGGGCGAAATTAATGTTGGGCCGACAGTAACCCAATATACCCTCAAACCCTCAGAAGGCATTAAGCTTTCACGCATCACTGCGCTGGCTAACGACCTTGCTCTTGCTTTGGCAGCGCACCCTATCAGGATTGAGGCACCGATTCCTGGCAAATCATTGGTAGGTATAGAAATACCCAACAAGACCCGGGCAACTGTCCGTTTAAGAGACTTGATTGATTCTCCTAACTTTAAGGAATCTCCTTTTCCCCTCACTCTTTCCTTGGGTAAAGATGTTTCTGGTGATCCTGTTTTAGCCGACCTTGGACGAATGCCCCATCTCTTGGTAGCCGGATCTACTGGTTCTGGAAAGACAATCTGTCTCAATACAATAATTTTAAGTTTGCTGTATAAGAATTCCCCGCGGATTCTGCGTTTTTTGATGATTGACCCTAAGAGGGTAGAATTCCCTATTTATGAAGGTCTGCCCCACCTCTTAGGTCCCATTATCTATAAGCCCCACAAAGCAGTTAACCTCCTTAACTGGTTAGTCGGAGAAATGGAAAGAAGATTTGAAGTTTTGTCTGCAGTGAAGGCAAGAGATATTAATAGTTATAATAATATGATTAGAAAGAATGCAGCTAAGGATTCCAGTACAGCGGATATTATGCCTTATATTGTTCTGATCATTGATGAATTAGCCGATTTAATGGCAGCTAAAGGCAGAGAAGTAGAGGCTGGTATTGTCAGGCTTTCTCAGATGGCTAGGGCGGTGGGTATTCATCTTATTGTAGCCACTCAGCGTCCATCGGTAGAAGTGATAACTGGTCTTATTAAAGCTAATATTACCTCCAGGATTTCTTTCCAGGTGGCCTCCCAGGTGGATTCAAGAACTGTTTTGGATGGTGCTGGTGCAGAGACGCTCTTAGGTAGAGGGGACATGCTCTTTATTTCTTCTCAGCTGTCAAGACCAAAGCGAATCCAGGGTGCTTATATCTCTTCCCGGGAAATAAAAAAAGTTGTTGCTTTCTGTAAAAAAGAGACGGCCGGAGAAGAATTACAACAGGAGAGCTTGGAAGAAAGCTTGGAAAAAGAATTGGCTGACACATCTGTCAATTCCTTTGATGGCGGAGAGGGAGTGAGCGATGAACCTCTTTATGAAGAAGCTAAACAGTTGGTGCTTGAGTCTAAGAAAGCTTCTGCTTCCTTACTCCAGCGTCGTTTAAGAGTTGGTTATGCTCGAGCTGCTCGGCTCTTGGATATTCTTGAGGAAAAAGGCGTAGTGGGCCCGGCTGATGGAGCTAAACCGAGAAAGGTTTTTGATAACCAGGCTGGTCAGTCCAGTAGCGAGAGTAGTAGTCTTTTTGGCCAAGACAGAGAGCTGAGAGATGTCGATAGCCAAGAAAATAACGGTTACAACAAAGAAGAAAATGACGATGAGGACGATGAAGAAGACGGCAATGATGGTTGGCAGAAGATATAAAAATAAATAATTAGAGATAATCTATGGCAAAAAAATCAAAGGACAACAAAAAAGATAAAGAAAGAACAAAAGAAGAAAAAGCACAAGAGCTAGAAGACGCTTTAGAAGAGATAAAACAGAAATTTGGAGAAGGAGCAGTGATGAAATTAGATGAAATTAAAAGAGTTAACGTTAATGTGATTCCCACTGGTTCTATTTCTTTGGATGTTGCTTCAGGTGTCGGTGGTGTTCCCCGGGGAAGGGTGATTGAAATATTCGGTCCAGAGAGTAGCGGTAAAACCACTCTTGCCCTTCATATTTTAGCCGAAGCTCAAAAAAAAGATGGCACAGGAGCTTTTGTTGATGCTGAACATTCTTTAGACCCAGAGTATGCAGAACGGATAGGCGTTGATCTTAATAAGCTTTTAATATCACAACCCGATTCTGGAGAACAGGCTTTACAGATTGTCGAAACAATGGTTCGTTCTAAGGCAGTTGATGTTATTGTTATTGATTCAGTGGCTGCGCTTACCCCTAAAGCGGAAATTGAGGGTGAAATGGATGAGCAGCAGATAGGTCTTCAGGCTCGTTTAATGTCAAAGGCATTGAGAAAATTATCAGGTATTGTCTCTAAGACTGGCACAATAGTGATATTCCTTAATCAAACAAGAATGAAAATAGGAATTATGTTTGGTAATCCTGAAACTACGCCAGGCGGTAAGGCACTGAAATTTTATTCCTCGGCCAGGATTAGGTTAACAAGGATAGCTCAAATCAAGAGAAAAGACGAGATTATTGGTTCTCGAATTAAGGCAAAAGTAGTTAAAAACAAAGTAGCTGCTCCCTTTAAGACAGCAGAGTTTGATATATATTATAATGAAGGGATATCCAGGGTAGCTGATTTTATCAATGCCGGCTTAAAGGAAGATATTATAAAAAAGCGCGGTAGCTGGTACGAGTTCGATGCAAAAAAAATTGGCCAGGGGATGGAAGGGGCCAAGGATTACTTAAAAGAGAACCCTACGGTTCTCAAGGAGTTAGAGAAAGCTATTAAAGAAAAAATCTAAAGCTCTTAATTATTTGCGTGTATAGGCCAAGAGACCAAATTGTCTTGCTCGTTTTACCGCTTTGGCTATTTGCCTCTGATGGTAGGCGCAGAGTTTGGTCTTTTTCCTTGGTTTAATTTTACCCAATAAGGAAATAAACCTCTTCAAGGTTTCTGTATTCTTAAAATCAATTTCTTTTATATTTTTTTGACAGAAATAACACTGCATAAGCTATAATTATTAAAAGGGGATATCGCTGACATCTATTTCTTTTTCCTCATCTGCGCCTGTTTCTTTCTTTTTCTTTTCTTTTTCCGTGCTGGAACCGTTTTCCTCAATGACTGGAATATCGTCATCTTTTTTACGCCCTTCTTTCTGGGCTCTTCCTTGGCTGTTGTCTTCAGAACTAGTGCGGGGACCTAATTGTAGTCTTTCGGCAATAATTTCAGTTTTAAATTTTTTAGCTCCTGTATTATTATCGTCCCAACTCCTAGTCTTTAGTCGTCCTTCTATAAGGACCAGTGAGCCTTTTTTTAAATACTGAGAAACAATCTCTGCTGTTTTCCCAAAAGCAACAACATTATGGAACTCAGTCTCTTGTTTTTTTTCTCCGTCTTGAGTATAAAAACGATTAGTAGCGACTCCAAAATTAGCTACCGGTTGTCCAGAAGGGAGGTTCCTTGTTTCTGGATCTCGGGTAAGATTACCCAAGACAAAAGTTTTGTTCAAGTTCATATTTAGTCTTTTAATATTTCGTCTAATTTTTCTCCAATTTTTTCTAAGTCCTCTTTTTTCTCCGGTTCTCCGCTTGCCTTTTCTTTTTCTTCTTTTGCCTCTGTTGTCTCTTTTTCAGGCTTTCTGATTTTTTCTTTTCTCTTTTTTTCTTCTTTTCTTCTGATAATGGTTGACTGGAGCATTTCTTTTTCTTTTCCAATTTCTTCTTTTAAGCCAGATAATTTTTCTGGTTCTAGCTCAAAGAGAGAAGAAACCAAATAGGCGGTTTTCTTCTCTTTTATCAGGCGACTCAGGTTTTTTAATCCTAAGTTTTCGCTCTTTTTAAGTTCTCCTTCTTTGGAGATGAGCCCGTTGATTTTTTCCAAATAACTATTGAGCTCTTCTTCGCTAAGTTCTGGAGAAACAAGATAACTTAATTCGTATAGATTCATTTTTTCATTGCTTTTTTACGCTCTCTTATTCTATCAAAATCTTTTACAATGTCAAATATTTTAATATAATAGATAAGCTAGAGCTCTCTTTAAAGGAGGGCTTAAATAACTAAAGATAAAAATGGATCAGGCAAATAATTGTAATCCTAAAATTTTCAAAGCCTACGATGTCAGGGGATTTTATCCCGAGGAAATCAACCCTCAAGCAGTAGCTCAAATAGGTGCGGGTTTGATAAGATTTTTAAGCCAAGGAAAGAAGGACAAACCTTTAACTATGGTCATTGCCCAAGACAATAGATTTTCTTCTCCAGTCTTAGCTGAGGCTCTTAAAGAGGCAATACGTGCCCAAGGAGCTAATGTTGTTGATATTGGTTTGAGTACTACGCCTATGTTTTACTTTACTGTTTGGCAATATGGTTATGACGGAGGAGTAATAGTAACCGCTAGTCATAATCCGCCGGAATACAATGGTCTTAAGATTGTCCGGGAACAAGCAACCCCCATAGGCATTAATAATGGCTTAGCCGAGATTAAGAGATTAACCGTGGAGGCTCAGGGGCAAGAGATTAAAGGAAAGGGCAGGCTGGAAGAAAAAAATATTCTCCAAGAATATTTAGACTTTATTTTGTCTAGGGTAAACCTTCAGAGGATAAAACCTCTTAATATTGCTGTTGACACCAGTAACGCTGTCCCGGGTATTGTGGTTGAACAGATTAAAGAAAAACTGCCTGGTCATTGCTATCATCTCTTCCCAGAGCTGGACGGAACCTTCCCTAATCATTTGCCCAATCCTTTAGAGGAGAAAAACATTGCTGAGCTCAAAAAGATAGTCCAAGAGAAAGAACTTGATTTAGGGGTTGCTTTTGACGGCGATGGGGACAGAATTATTTTTGTCGATGAAAAAGGGGAGATGATTCCTTCTGATTTTATAATTGCGCTTATAGCCGGCAACCTCCTTAAGGAAAAGCCAGGGGCTAGGGTACTCTATAACGTTTGTTCCAGTAATATTATTAAAGATGTTGTAGAGGAGAATGGCGGGGTCGCCATAATGGGTAAGATAGGCCATACCTTTATTAAGGAACAAATGAAAGAAGAGCAAGCTGACTTTGCTGGTGAACTCTCTGGTCATTATTTTTTTGGCCAGCCTTATTTCTTTGAATCTCCTTTCTTTGTATTCTTTAAAGTCTTAGAAGAAATATCAACCTCAGGCAAGACGATTTCCCAATTAATAGCCCCTTTTAAAAAATACTTTAATTCTGGTCAGATTAATATCGCAGTAGCTGACAAGGAGAATAGATTAGCCCTCTTAGAAGAAAAATTTAAAAAAGGCGAGGTGTCTCGCCTTGACGGTCTCCGGATAGATTTTCCCAATTGGTGGTTTAATGCTCGTCCTTCTAATACCGAGGATCTGCTCCGTATTGTAGTTGAAGCAGTTGATAAAGAAACAATGGAAAGACAGTTAAAGACAATTAAAGGACTCTTAGACTAAGCCCATATTCTTTTTTGCTTTTTCCAAGGTCTGGTTAGCTATTCTTCCAGCTCGTTGAGCGCCTTTATCAAGGATTGTCTGGATAAGAGCTTCTTTACCCTGGAGCTCTTTTTTCTTTTCTCTAAAGGGTTTTAATTGCTCAATTAACAGTTGGGCTAACTGCTCTTTAAAGGTTTTATAACTCTTGTTCTTAAACTCTTTTTCGATTTCAGGGATAGCCCTGTCTGAGAAAAGACTATAAATAGTCAGGAGGTTAGCAATGCCTGGCTTTCTCCTTTGATTATAGCGGATCTCATTGCCAGAATCAGTCTGAGCAGCCATTATTTTTTTTCTGATGCTGTCTGGCTCTTCAAAGAGAAAAATGCAGCTGTCATAACCGTCACTCTTAGACATTTTTTTCTCTGGTTCTTTGAGCGACATTATCTTTGCCCCTTTCTCAGGCAATACTGTTTTTGGTATCTGGAAGGTTTGGCCAAATCTTTTATTAAATCGGTTAGCGATTTCCCTGGTTAATTCGACGTGTTGGGTTTGGTCTTTGCCCACAGGAACAATATCTGTCTGGTAGAGCAGAATATCAGCAGCCATAAGGATAGGGTAGTTAAGCAGGCCAGCGTTTATATTATCGGGGTTTTTCTTTGATTTTTCTTTGTACTGGATCATTCTTTGGAGGTCTCCTATTGGCGTAGCTACCGATAACAGCCAGGTTAATTCTGTATGAGCCGGAACTGCGGATTGAACAAAAATAATTGTTTTTTTAGGGTCTAAGCCAGCTGCCAGATAAGCAATAGCTTTGTCCATTATTCTTCCTTTTAGTGTTTGTGGGTCATAGTCAACGGTTAAGGAATGCAGATCAACAATGCAATATATGCATTCAGCCGCAGCCTGGAAAGATATCCATTGCTTCAAAGCACCAAGATAATTACCTATATGTATTTCTCCACTGGGCTGGATACCACTAAAAACTCTTTTTTGCTTTGGCATATTTTTTAGACAACAATTATAACAGGTAAAACCATTGGCCTTTTCTTTGTTTTCGAAAAAAGGAATTGGCCAATCTTATTCCTTAGTTCTTCTTTTACATAAAGCCAATTAACTGCTCCTCCTGAACCTGCTGCCCGGTTAATAATGCGAACAGTTCTTTTTCTTGTTTCTTTTAATAATTCTTGGGATGCTCTTAAATAAACGAATCCTCTTGATATTATATCAGGAGAACCCTTTACTTTTCCAGCTTGCTTGTCTACGGCCGCAATAATGACGAACATTCCGTCACTGGCTAAAGCGTGTCGGTCTCTGAGGACTACTTCCCCTATGTCACCTACCCCTAAGCCGTCTACCATTATGCAACTAGATGCTACTTTCTTTTTATCCTTGCTTATCTCTTCTGGGCTGAGTTCAATTATGTTGCCGTTTTCAGCAACTATTATATTCTCATTGGGTAAACCTTCTTCCTGGGCTATCTCAGCGTGCCTGACAAGCATAGAATATTGGCCGTGGACAGGGATGAAGAACCGTGGTTTCATTATCGCTATCATCTCTCTTAGCTCTTCTCTCCGGGCATGTCCTGAGGCATGGATATCCATCATCCGATAATGGAAGATAGTTGCTTCCTGGCGATGAAACTTATCTTTTAGGCTTTGGACGCTTCTCTCGTTACCAGGGATTATTGAGGAGGAAAAAACAATAGTATCGCCTTTTTTAATCTTAATAAATTTGTGCTCCCGATTAGCTATTCTCATAAAGGCTGCTTCTTCTTCTCCTTGGGCTCCGGTACAAACAATAGTTATTTGAGAGTCGGGGAGCTTGGCGATGTCTTTTGCCTTAATCAAGGTTTTTTTATTACTTTTTATTTTGCCTAAGGTTTGAGCTATCTCTACATTAGTCCTCATACTGTGGCCTTCAATCACTACTTTCCTTCCATATTTTTCTGAAAGCACAATCAGCTGCTGGATTCTGTTAATGAGCGAAGCAAAAGAGGCAGCAACAATTCTTCCTTTAGCTTCTTTAAAAATCTTTTCTAGATTTTCAAAGATTACTTTTTCAGAAAGAGAATGACCCTCTTCTTCTGCTCCGGTGGAATCGGACATTAAGAGGAGCACTTTATCCCTACCAATTTTCTTTAGTTTCTCAAAATTAGTAGCTGGCCCGTTAACCGGAGAACTATCAAACTTAAAATCAGCTGTATGAACTATTTGACCCAAGGGGGTTTTTATGGTTAGGCCTAAATTGTCAGGAATATTATGGTTCTGATGGAAAAATTCTATTTGAAACTCTCCCAACTTAAGCTGAGAGCCGTCTTCAATAATCCTTATATCCAAAGGAGGTTGATTGGGAAAATCATCCTGCCTTTTGAGGATCATACCCTTAGTAAGGGGAGAGGTATAAATAGGTATTTTGCCTAATTGAGGCATAATATAGGGGATAGCTCCAATATGATCATAATGCCCGTGGGTGATGACAATGCCTAAAATATTTTTTTCTTTACCTTTAAGGTAGTTACTATTAGGAATAGTGCAATCAACACCAGGCATATCTTCTCCCGGAAAACCAAGGCCCATATCTAATATCATCATTTTTCCCTTATATTCGAAAACAGTCATATTTCTGCCTACCTCGCCTAATCCGCCTAGAGGAATTATTTTTATTTTTTCTTCTTTTTCTTTTTTTCTCTGCATATTGTATTATTATATTTTATTAAAAAGAAAAGCAATTATTTCTAATGGAAACAAGTAATAAAGACAAATTCTAATTTTAATAGAATAGATAAAATATTTTTATTTAATAGTGCCGTGGGAGAGACTTGAACTCTCAAGCCCTTAAGGGCACTAGCTCCTGAAGCTAGCGCGTCTGCCAATTCCGCCACCACGGCTTCTTAGAAAGAATTATTGTTTACCTTTGAGAAAGCCTAAATTATCAGGTAGTTTCTTTTCGGGCTCCTTGAACTGCAAGGAGGGTATGTTTTTATAGTTATTATTTTTTAGCCATTCTATTTTTTCTTTGTCCTGATGCTGCAGGGCAAAATAAGCAGCACCTCCTTTTTCTTGGAAAAGATCATAAGAGGATCGGCAATCAGGAGAAATCCAATTAGCTGTTTTCAGTGTCTCTGAGGAAGGATTGATAGTTACATGCCCATAATAGGGAGGGATAATAATAACGTCGCCTGCTCGAGCAAAGATAGCAGAAACATCTTCTACTTTTTCTTCTTGATTATCTTTCGGAGGAATATATTTTTGGATTAAGTAAAGACCTATGCCCTCCAGAACAACATAGATTTCTCCGAAAGAGCCAATATGCTTATGGCCTTTTGTCTTTACGAATTCTCTACCTAATATTTGAGGAGGGATTACTGTAATGTCATATCGTAATCCATTTTTTTCTTTAACACCCCTATACATATAGTATAGAGCAGGATTATCAACTGTTTTTAGCCATTCTTTATCGTAAATAACAGATTCCATATCTCTTAGATACCTGATGTCTGGCTCTCTTTTTGTTAAATCTATTGCCATACTCGTTTTGTTCTTATGTACCAATTATTAATGTCGGCAAATCTTTTAGCCGGCTCTATAATCTTTTCTATCTCTTGGTTCTTTATTTTTTTGGTAAAATAGTAGGACAAAGTAGGTCGGACAAGGAAAAGTGCAGGGGCATCTTCAAGTAATACTGCTTGGAAAGATTCTAATTTTTCTCTTCTTAAATTCTGATCAGCAGTTTCTCTAGCTATTTCCAATAATTCGTCAGTAACTTTATTATCATAGGCAGCTATATTTAAACCAGGGCTTTCTTTTTGGCTGGAGTGCCAAAAGGGGAAAGGATCAGGGATAGCGCCCAAGGCTTCGCCAAAGAGGAGGGCTTCATAGTTTCTCGGTTTTATCACCTCGGTTTCCAGTTGGGATACGGAGACCTTCTCTATTGTTACCGCTGCTCCTATTGCTTGCCACTGTTCTTTAAGAATTTCGGCGATTGCGTTAAAGAGAGGCTTATCGGTAGTGACTAAAGAAAATGAGAGAGGAGTATGTTCTTCTTTTTGAGGAAAGCATATTTCGTTAAGCTTTTCTCTTGTTTTTCCTTTTACTTGGCCGGTTCCTTGGGTTAGGCCGAAAGGAGCAAGAACATCTTCTTGATATTTTTCTTGAAAATTAATTATGCCTTGCTCTGTTTCTCCGCCGAAATATCCGGTTACCTTTCCGCTGGGGTAAATATCACTACCGACAATATCTTCATTGGCTAAACACTCCTGGAGCTTAGTTACTTCTTCGCCCTGGCTGCCGTTCTGGAGATCGCTGGTAAAGGTGTAAGCACTATCTTGACTGATTACTTTTTTCCTGATGCCGCTATCATCAACATATTTAAAGCCAGCTTCTTCTAATAATAATTCTGCTTTTTCCTTGTCAAAGGATATTATCTCAGCCGGGGAGTCAAATCCATAAAAGTCAGGCAGAATAGGGGAATTAACAATCTCTCCCTTATCAGCTATAGCTGTGGAAAGAATTGCTTCCTTGTCTGTAGCACTCACCAACGCTTTGCGTATATTTTCTGCTGTTAGAATATCGCTCTTTTCTTGGGGCGGTTGTTGGTTGAAAAAAACAGCAAAATATCTTGGCATCTGGAGTGAAACAAGGTTAAAATTTTTACTAGGCAGATCACAAAGGTCTTTACATTCTGAGATCAGGAATCCA
>JAGYMG010000059.1 GCA_018400675.1 bacterium | reverse complement strand
CAATTTATTTTCTACTTTATCCTGAATTGTTCTTCTCATCTCCCTAGCCCCAAATGTGGCTGAGTAACCCAAAGCTACAATTTTTTCTTTCAAAGCGGTAGTAATTTCAAAAGTAATCCCTTTATCTTTAAGGCTTTTCTTGGTTTTGTTCAACATCAATTGGGCAATCGCCAGAAGATTTTCTTTGGTCAGGGGCTTATAAACGACCACTGAATCAAAACGATTAATAAACTCGGGGCGAAATATATTCTCCCGAAAAAGATAGTCCAAAAGATCTTCCTTAACAATGTCTAATCGTTTATCATCCTTAACGTCTCTCCTGATTATCTCAGCTCCGGCATTAGAGGTAGCAATAATTATTGTCTCCTTAAAATTGACCGTCTTGCCTAGACCATCGATTAACTCTCCTTCATCCAGCATCTGAAGAAATAAGTTCAATATATTAGGATGTGCTTTTTCGATTTCATCAAGAAGAACAGAAGCAAAGGGATTTTCCCGCACTGCAGTAGTGAGAATACCGTTTTCCTGACTTGAACCTATGAGACGAGCAACATCTTCCGGGCTTTGGAATTCAGCCATATCTATGCGAATCATTTTTTCTTCCCGACCAAAATATATTTCTGTCAGAGCCTTAGCTGTTTCTGTCTTACCCACACCCGTAGGCCCTAAGAATAAGAAAGTACCTATGGGCTTTTCTCTTTCCCGGATACCTGACCGAGCTCTTCGTAAGGCTGAAGCAATATCCTTAACCGCTGCTGCTTGATTAATAATTCTCTTATGGATCAAACCCTCCAGATTAAGGAGTATCTCTTTTTCTTTTTCTTCTGCCTCTCCAATGGGCACTTCTGTTTTCTCGCTAAGGATGTAGTTAACGTCTTTTGTCAGCACAACTTTAGCTTTTTTAGTCCGACTGACGTAGACCATTACCTCATCAAGGAGATTAACAGCCTTTTCAGGGAAGGGCGCTTCTCTAATATAGCGATCGCTTAATCTTATAATCTCCCTGAGAGCAGGATAGGTTATAAATTTCTTGTATTTCTTTTCAAAGAAAGGAACCTCGTCTGCCAGTATCTCCAAGGCCTCTTTTTTGGGAATGGGAGAAATCTTAACCTTATCAAAGAGATTAAGAATCGTTGGTTGTCTTTCAACAATCTTATGGAGACCATTAAAATTAGTTACAGCTATAACCTGAAAATTAGCTGAATGGAGATATCTGGCAATAACGCTGGAAATGTCAATTCTGCCCAAAGCAGTTGTTGTTTGCAAGCAGTTTTGGAATTCGTCAATGATTAAAATAATATTTCCGGCCGTGATGGCTTCTTGAAAGCATTTGTCCAGCACGGCTTCAATCTCCTGGGCTGATGTAAGCTGAGAAACAATACGGCCAATATCCAATTTCAAAAATCGTTTATAGTTCAGGGAAGGATAGCTCAAGCCCAAAAATGATTGCTGGGCAACCTTTTCAATAACACTCCTCCGACCGCTACCAGAATCACCGATAAGAAGAACATTATTAAGAACAGATCTCTGAAGTATTCTTTCTGATTCCTCCACCGCCTGATCATGGCCAATAACTTTTCTAAATCCTTTTTTCTTAATCACCTGTCTTAGATCAAGAGAATATTGATCCAGGGTAAGCGTAAAGCCAGAAGCCCAATCTCTTCCCAGGAAGCCTTTCTTCAGCAGGTTCTTATAGGACCAGAAAGCCTTTCTTATTTCCGCTTCCTTTTTCAACCTGTCGAACCAATCAGAGATATTAATAATATCCTGCTTGTTGAGATTATTTTCAATTAGGAGTTCTTGGAAAAAATTATCTTCTTCGGCAAAGCGGATTAATAAATCACCAATACTAACTGTTTCTTTTTCTCGCTCCTGAGCTATAATACTTATCTCAATTAAGACCTTTTCCAAAATGGATTTATCGGTCTTCGCCCTGCTCTTTTCTTGCTTAAAAGCGTATTCTTTGAGGGTTCTTCTTAATTCTGGCAGGTTGAGATAAGCCCTATTAAAAATAAAAAGGCTTTCCCGGCTCTTACTTTCTACTAAAAGATAAAGGAGGATCTTCTCAACGTCTCTATTGTTCCTTCTGGTCAGTTTCAAAGCCCGCCAGATTATTTCAGCTAAATGCGCTTCCAGGTAGTTAACTACCTTACCAGCTTGAAAATCAGAGATATGAAGGCTTATCTTTTTTCTTAATTCTTTTACTTTAATGATGCGGCCAAAGAAATAGCTGGATATATAAAAAAGAATAATACTTAGAAAGAGCAGGATAATCACTCCCACAAGCGAATCGTGAATAATAAGATAAATACTCCAGCAGATTAAGATAATTGAGAGCATGGGCAATAACAGCCAGGATATAATCAGAAACAGCCCTAAAAAGAAAATAAAGACCTCGGTTACAAGGCCTGTGATAATAATAACTATCCGTACTGCCGCCCCAAGAATCCTTGAAACAGCGTTAAAGATAAATGTTTCTAAATAACGATTAAAGTCAAAACCCCGACCGTATGATTCCTTGTATTTCCGCCAGGGAGCAAACAAGGTCCTGACCAAAAAAAAGATTGAGAAATACCTGAGATTGAATGTCAGATAATTTCTGAAAGCAACCAAGGTCTTGCCTGGTACTACTAAGAAATGCCATTGCAGCCATTCCCCAAAAATATTTTTGGTCAAGAGACTCATTGTTCTTCTCTTAATAGACTTATTCCGATACCGGCTAATTTCCCGCCAGATAATATCAGAATCATCATAAAAATTCCCCAGGCAGCTAAATTAAAAAATTTGAAGATTACTGTTGGCGGTAGCATCGCTTCAATTTGTTCCTTGATTAACCTCCCTACATCCTCCTCTGTCGGCACACCTTGGATTGAATCACTCGCCTGCCCATTGTCTTGATCTGGTTGATACTTAAAAACTTCGTAAACAGGCCGTTGAGCTGTAAAGATGTCTATTGATGCCCAGAGACCCCAGACAATTGAAGCAATGCCTATTGTTAAAATAATCCAGCCTAGTATTTTTTTCATAATAATTAATATAATAATCTTTAGTTAATTTTAACTCTTTAAAAAATTTAAATCAATAAAAAAACAAATTAAAAAAGGAGAGGCCAGCTCTCCTTTTATTACTATCTTTCTCCACTTTTATTACTGTCTTTGCTCATATTCTTTTATTCTTTTCGCTCTTTTTTCTGCTCTTTCTTTCAATACCTCCATCAGCGCTTGTTGGTCAGTAATCTTTCTTAATACTCTGAAACCATTTTTGCCCGACTTAATAGCTTCTGTTTTTTGATTCAAAATTTCATTTCTGAATTCTTTCATTTTCACTTACCTCTTCTTTCTTTTAATTTTTAGAATGGTTTTAATTTACTGTCTATATTATAATACTTAGATTAATATTTGTCAATAAATAATAAAACACTAATCTTCGCTTGAACCCATTGTAGACATGTGGAACACATGGCATCTCTGAACTTTTAGCATGAGAAGTTAAACGTGGTGGACGATGCAGGATTTGAACCTGCGGCCTTCCGCATGTGAAGCGGATGCTCTACCACTGAGCTAATCGTCCCCTATCTTAATAATTATAACAATTTTACCTTAAAGACAAAAGAAAAGAGCAAGTCTATTGAGACTTACTCTTTTTAAAGATTATTTTATCTTTTTGAAGTGTTCAATGGCCGGGTGAAACGCCCAGCCGAATCCTCTGTATTTGCCTTTCTCTATAATATGTCTGTTTATGTCCATCATGCTCTCAAACAGCATAATGGCTCTGCCCTGCCTGTCGTAAAGGATTGTTTTCATATAATATCTACCCAAATCACGAAGCCGGATTACTCTTTGTTCTCCCGGCTTCAGCCTCACGACATAATCCTCGACAAAGAAAACCTGGACATACCTTGTCCTATTGTTGACCAATCCTATCCTATATTTCATTTCCTGGGGCAAGGGCTCTAGTGTAATATCTTTTTTATCAACACCCAGATCGTACGGGCCGAGATCAAAGATTTTTTCCGAGGAAATTTCTTCCTTATCTTGACAACTTTCTTCCTTTGACTCCACTTGATCATCGTCTCCTCCTAGAATGATAATTATTATA
>JAGYMG010000058.1 GCA_018400675.1 bacterium | reverse complement strand
TTAATGTTTACCTGATACCTAAATCAGCTAATGTCAGCAACGATTTCTCAGTAGCTGATTTAAAAGAAGTCTTAGATAAGATAAAGAGAGATAAAGAACTTGCGCAAGAATTTACAACTTTAATAGATGAATTTGATAAAAACCGCAGAGTCAAAGTAATCACCACCGGTCCGGCTATACAGGGTATTGATTTAAGGAATATATCAAAAGAACTAAAAAGTACCTTAGAAGAAAAAATAGAACTGCTTATTACCAAGGGCCAGGCAAATGTTGAATGTACCCAAACCAAAAAGTTAGACCGTCTGCATCTTCTAATGAGCAAAGGCGCAACTATTGCTTCCTTTACCGGCCTGCATCAGAGCGCTAAAGGATTAGTAGTCGCCCTCCTGAAAGGAGATTCAGGGAAAAAGGGTGTAATCTTAGGTAAAGGCAAGGCTGATACCCAGCATACCTGCCCTTTAACCGGCGAAACTTTTAAAGCGCCTAAGAAGAATTTGGTCTGGTGGCGCAATATTGGCAGGGCTCTAGAACAGTTTAAAACAAGTAAGGAAAAGTCTGAAGAAACTAGCTCTGAAGATGGTAAGAAAGGTAAAACTGATGTCGGTAGCGATAAAACTGACATAAATACGCGGCAAAGCAATCTGCAAAAAACCGGTAGTGGAGATATTCAAAGTCGAAGTCAGCAGGAAAGAAAACCGGAGGCTGGGGAAGAAGTTGCTGAGCCTGAAACAGAAGGCGCAGTTCAGCAACCTTCGTCTCAAGCTCAAGCCGAGCAAAAGTCTATCTTAGTAGATTTATTTAAAAACTACCTACCGGAGAAAACCGGCCCGCCGGAGATAGAAGCTGCTCAAGATGAATCAGGAAACATTAATATCCAGATAAAAGAAGTAAAAGTTCCTGAAAACAAACAAGGCGAGATTCGCGGCCGTCTGCTTAGAGACATTTTAGAAGGCAGAATCGTAATAACCTTAAAAGATACACAGGGTAATGAGAAAGATTTGCGAAAACTCCTGCCTGATACGGATAATTTATCCGAAATAGAAAAATATGTCAGCATAGAATTTTCCAGTATTTACATCACAATCAAAAACCTTCCCTCTTACCGGCCTGTAGAGATTCAATTTGCAGATAATCAGGGAAAAATACAAGAGGTAGTTTTAAGATACGAGGGACGGAAGGCCTTGAACTACGGGCTAAAAAATGGGAAGAAAGCGACGAATAATGATAAACGAGGAGATGGAGGGCGAGAAACGGAAGATAAGAAAGCTACTGGGGGAGAGGAAAAAGAGATGTTTACACAACTGGTAGATGAATCAAAATCAGTTAGAGAAAAGCAGGGAGAGATAGTACTTGAGAAAAAAGTTGGAATTGAGAATCCTAAAGAAACTACTCAAGAATTAACAGAAGCAGAACAAGATATCGGGATAGAGGAAACGATAGGTAAAAAACGGCTAGAAGACTTGGAAGAAATCTTCTCCGGCAACCAAAATCTTCTGAAGGAATACAAGCAAAAAGCCTCCCAGGTAAAAGGAATAAGCGAAAACCAAGCCCTAAAAGGAATGTTCCACCCCGAGGACAGAGAGAAGGTAAGAGAAGAAGTCCGGGTAGAGATTGAAAAAAAACGCGCTCCGCCAAAAAGTTGGAAAAGGATTCTCACCTTCGGCGGCGGCAGTGGCTCTCAAGCTTCCTTACAGCCCCTTAAGAGACTGCTGGCTGAGCTCAAAGTTATTATCGAGTCAGTACAATCTTCAATCGATGACGGCGGCTCAACTTTTAAAATGATTAAAGGCTTAATTGAGGCCGGTTATGGGTGGATACCATCAGTCGGTGATTTGGTTAATTCTTTATTTAAAGGGTTTGCTACTGTTGATAAGCTGTATAAACTTTTAGATGACCAGGGCCGGATAAGCTTAGCTAAAGAAGATGACCTTAAAGAAGGAAAAATTCCCGCTACTGATAAAGAAGGCAATCCTTATTATGAAGGTGCCGTAGTTTACTATGACGAGAGTAATCAGGTTATTTATCTGGACAGCTTCCGGGAATTAATTCTCCGGCTTCTGAACCGTATCGTTGACTATACTTTAATTAATAAAGGTGGTATTGGCCATCAGGAGAAAACAACCTATATCGGTGATGACTTTGCTTATTTTGCCGCCAGCTTGCTTAACTTAACCGATATTATCCAGCCCTATTTTGACAGAGAAATAATCCCTCTAGAAGGGGCCAGCATAAGAAACTTGCTGTTGTTAGCCGCTATCGATTATTTGGGCCTTATTGATATCGATAATCCTGAATATAGTGCCGGTCAAAGGACCCCTCTTATTCAAACACAGAAAGATCTTAACCTTTTCCAGGCGGCCTTAGATAAATTAGCCGAATTTGCCAATATACCTAATGCCCGCACTAGTCTATCTCATCTTTATCCGGAGACAGTATACTGCATTTACCAAGATAACATTATTGTAATTGAAGAACCGGCTCAAGATGATAAAGAAGACAGCGTTAAACACATTTTAATAGTAAATATAGATAGAGATAAGAAACAAATAACTGTTAAGGTCCCTGAGAATTATAATGAAGTTCACAGATTAGAACTTCCGGTAAACGCGCAAAAGAGCTTTACTGTTGCCGGGATAAAGGTTAATGTTGCGATAACAAATGAGGTTACCTTGAGGCTGGCAATTAACGGTTCTGATTACATAGAGTTAATTGAGCCTGATGAGATAGCCGATACTTATCTACATTATCAGGGTACTGACCTTCGTCTGGCTCAAGACGGTACTGGGTTAGTTCGCTTTAAATCAGAGAAGACAGATGTTTATAAATACAAGCCGATTAAGGTAGAGCCTTTAAATATTTACCTGCGCAGCCGTTTTGCCGCTCACCAGACCAATGTTACCGAAACTACTAACTTTTCCAAAATAGTTGATTTCGGTATAGTCGAGGACAGCCGCTATGCTACGGCAGAGGAGGTTATCAACAAAAAAGGCAAACAAGAAACTCGTCTCCTGCATAATCCGGCTCCCGCTAAAAGGCTTGAGGCTAACCCGGAGATACTCAAAGCCATAGAAGCTGAAGATACCAATGCTCTTATTTTTGGCCCCGGGTCTTTATTTACTTCTGTTGGGATACATCTATTAGTGGAAAATTTACCGGAAGCTCTTGCCCAACGGCGCGCAAAAAATGACATACCTATTATATTAGTCATGAATCCGGTTATAGACAATGAAATAGCCCAATACAGCCTGACAGAGCTGATTGATTTTATCGAAGCTAAAACCGGCTATAAAGCAGATCAGCTATTTAGCGACATTATCATTAACAAGCTCGATACTACTAAACTAGAGGAGCATTTTTCTGTACCTCAAGATAGAGCTCCGTTACCTTATACCTGGTATGTGGATAAAATAATTGAAAACCCGATGCTAATAACTCAGCTAGGTTTAGAATATTTCAACCAGCTCATCGCTACCTATACTAATCAGGTTCATCCCGGGGTTGCTCTTCTGCAAAATCCTGATGATTACGCGGTAGCCATAAGAGACGGTAATGGCAAGAAACTTACTTTAGAAGGCCAAACACAAGATACTCTAACCTTAAGACAATATTTATATGCTAAAGCAGAGCAATTTTTAGAATCTCTTTACCAGATACCCCAGCCGGATATTCGCACCGATCCCGGTGAAGGCTCTAAAGAAGCCAAAAAATCACGCGGCCCTTTATTGTATAGTTCTCAAGAATTAAGAGCATTGCAGAAAAAGAACCCTGGTCTTAATTTTCATCGCGATCAGTTCTTAGCCGGTATACAGTTTGCTCCTCCGCGCAAGGCCGGGGAAGAAGCTAAACCTAAATTGGGGTACTTAGAGAATTATGTCTCCTACGTATTAGGAGATATCCTTGGAGTAACCGATTATGCTTCAGTGGTTACTAAAGCTTATCAGCAAGTACTCAAGTTAGTTCCTCAAGATAAAGATGATGGCAAAGGGAACTTCGAATACGTCTTCACCACCCTGCGCCCTCAGATGATAAATCAGCTTGCCGATAAATATAGAGATTATTTTAATCACTTATCTTTAGCAGAATTTAAGAGAATAATACGAGCTCAGGTAATTAAGCAAAACATTACCAAAAATCTTAAAAAAGGATTAGCTCATACAATAGTAGCCG
>JAGYMG010000057.1 GCA_018400675.1 bacterium | reverse complement strand
CAGGGCGGATCCTTTATTATTTATTAAAAAAAGCATACCTTAGAAATTTCTACCAAAAAATTTTGTCTTAAAGTTTATTTCTTCATTGCCCTTACCTACAAGCAAAGAAATATTAACCGAATCAGCTCCCCAAAACTCTAACTCCTTAAGATATTCGCCAATTATTCTCTCTTCTAAAACACAAGCATGAGCCTGAACCGTATTACCGTTTTCCATTATTGTGTCATCCCAACGGAAATAGTCGTTGCATAGGCTACAATCATCAAAACAATAAACACGATATTGTCTATAAACCTCCTGGCTAGAAGTAGCAAGATAATAGCGAATATAATAATAATCACTGCCTAGATATTGATAAGAAGAAGGCGTATGACCGTCTTGAAATTCAATCTCGCTGACCGGAGGATTATCAGGATTATCAGCAACCTGAGGAAGAGATGTCACTATTTCATTAGCTTGTCTAATCTCCCTAGCCATTCTCTCTAAGACCACTCGACCATTCTGCAGGAGTTCTGCTCGGATACTACCTTGAAGATAGAACCGCTGAGAAAGAGAAAAAAGGTTAAACATACCGATAATCACCAAAGTAAAAATAGCTAAGGTAATCAAAATTTCAACTAAAGTAAATCCTTGGAAATTATTTGTTTTTTCTTTTAAGATAATCATCGTTCTGCTGATAAGCTAACAACGGTTACATCATTTTTTCTAATATTTAGAAAAGACGGCCAGGAAACTGTAACTGTTATTTTTTTTAAACCAGTATCCACAGTGGTCGTCGCTAAGTTTTGGTCAAGGTGATAAACTCTTGTCACTCGGGAAAATTTATCAAAGGGAGGCTCTAGTGATTCTTCAGAATAAACACCACAGCAATCGATGTTTTGATATGTCTGAGAAATTTTTTCTTCTAATTTATTCTGGGCTAAAAAAATTGCTTGCGTCTCCATCTGATTATATCTTTCGATATTTAGAGCCAAAGAAAATGTTTGAATAACAATAGCAATGCCAATGGTTAAGACCGCAACAGCAAAGATGGTTTCAAGAAAGGTAAACCCAGTCTGATATTTTTCTTCAGGCTCAGAAAACATATGTATTATTTTTGGACCTTAACAAAACCCGATGGTTTTATTTCGGCTAAAATTACTGACTCCTTTTGATTAATTAAAGAAACTGTGCCTGGCTCCCGAGCAGCGCCATAAGGATTAAAGATCGCTGTGTCTTCGCTGAAGCCAGTAATCTGGTAAAAATTAATACCTGTCGGCAGATTCTTTTCTAAAATATATTCTTCACTTGTCCCGTACCTCACCACTCTATAGGCGTTGGTATCTTTAAGAAAAACAACGCCATATTCTACTTGTTCTGTAACTGCTTTTTGCTGAGCAAAACGGATATCCGTAGTTAAATCCTGGAGAGCACTATCCAGTCTGAAAAAAGGCTGAAGGTTTCTGAGGGTACCGGAAAAAATAGCCGTTCCTATTATTAAAATAGCAATAGCTACCATAATTTCAATCAAGGTAAACCCTTTATTAGTCTGATGTTTATTGTTTATCATACACCGCTTAACATACTAGACATAGGCTGCATCATTGACACAGCAAAGAATCCCACAATTGCTCCAATAAGAATAATCATTATAGGTTCTATAGTAGAGGAAAGATTTTCTAAATCATTATTGATTTCTTCTTCGTAAAAATCAGCTAGTCCGCCCAGGATATCTGCTGTTTCCCCGGTCTCTTCCCCAATTTCTATCATCCCCAAAACCATCGGCGAATAAAGATCTTCATGATCCCTCAGGGCTTTGGATAGTTTTTCTCCTTTTTGAACCAAATGAGCAGATTGGACAAGAGATGTCCGAAAATAAAAATTACCAATAGAAGCTGATGTAATTTCTAAAGAATGGACAATAGGAACACCTGATTTTAAAAGGGAGCTCAGTGTCCTCAAAATGAGAGCCGAGTTTATCTTTTTGGCAAGCTTAGAAATAAGAGGTATTTTTAAGCCTATCAATGACTTCATTTTCTTAAAGGGTTCTGTCCGAGCAAGGATAAGACATAAAACCACTAAACCAGCTAAGACAACCAACAAGAGCCCCCATTGTTCGATAAGCAGGTCAGCAAAGGAAAGAACCAACCGAGTAGTTAAGGGCAGAGCAACGTTTAATTCCTCAAACGTCTTTTTAATATTCGGGATCGCAAAAACCATCATAAAAATACCGATGACAATAGTCATAGCTGAAACGATTAGAGGGTAAATCATAGCCCTGACAACGCTTGATTTCAGATTATGTTCTCTTTCTAATTGAGTAACCAGCATTCCTAAAGCATCCTGGAGACTGCCTGTCTCCTCACCAACTTTTACAGTCTCCGTATAAAGCTTTGAGAAAACTTTTGGAAACAAAGCCAAGGATTCTGATAGTTTTTCACCTTTTGTTATCTTTTCAGCAACCTGATTAAGAATTTTTTTAAATTTAGGATTTTTTGACTGCTTAGAAAGAATCTTAAAGGCTTTGGGTAGAGCAACACCTGTTTTCAACATCACCCTAAGATTCCTGGTAAAAAAGAGTTTATCAGAGAGAGAAACCCCTCTAAGATTATTCAAAAAATCAAGATTTAGCTTAGCTGTGTTTTTGTCTTTTTCTTTTTTGCCTTTTTCTTCTAAGGATTTAAAAGAAACTAAAAAATATCCTTTTTTGCGAAGGATTTTAGCTAAATTAGAGGGACTGGGGGCATTAAGAGTTCCTGCTTCCTCCCTCCCTTTAAGATTTTTAGCCTTATAAGAATAAATAGGCATAAAGATTATTCCATAGTAACCCTTAAGATTTCTTCAATAGTTGTCATGCCTTTAACTGACTTAACAAAACCATCTTCTATCATTGACCGCATACCTTCCGCTTTAGCTCGTTTCTCAATCTCGTCCGCAGTGGCATTACTATTTATTAATCCTTTAATTGACTCAGAGATCTGAAGGACTTCATAAATACCCAATCTTCCCTTGTAACCATCAACTGATTCTTCGGATGGCTTAGCTCGATAAAAACTAACATCGCTAATGCCTTCTTTGGGCTTTATTATTTTTTCCTCTTTTAAGACAGATTCTATTTTTTTAATATTACAATTCTTGGAAAGATGTTTAACCTCTTCCTGTTTCAGCTTATACTCTTCTTTGTCACCATATAATTTCCTAACTAACCTCTGGGCTAATACTAAGTTAAGAGTTGAGGATAAAAGAAAAGGCTCCACCCCCATATCTATCAAGCGAGGAATGCTGCCAGCAGCTGAATTAGTGTGAAGAGTAGAAAGGACTAAATGGCCTGTCAGAGCAGCATTAATAGCCAGAGAGGCTGTCTCTTTATCTCTAATCTCACCAACCATAATAATATCCGGATCCTGCCTCAATAAAGATCTTAAACCAGAAGCAAAGCTAAGACCAATCTTAGGATTAACTTGGGTTTGATTAATCCGCGGCATACGATATTCAATAGGATCCTCAACAGTCGAAATATTAACACCCGGCGTATTAAGAAGCTCCAGCATAGAATAAAGTGTTGTTGTTTTTCCGCAGCCAGTAGGTCCGGTGATTAAAATCATACCAACTGGTTTCCTCAATCCGCCCTGAACTCTTTCTAGAGCCTCATTCCAAAGACCTAACTCTCTTAAGTCATAGCCCCGTGATTGTTCCGGGAGAAGACGCATAACCACTTTTTCGCCATTGAAAACCGGCAGGATAGAAACCCTAACTGAGTATTTAGAATCTTCTACTTCAATCTTAAAACGGCCGTCCTGAGGCAATCTATGTTCGTCAAGTTTTAACCTGCTCAAAACTTTTATTCTGGCTACAATGCCTGATTTTGTTGCTAAAGGTAAAGTCATAGCATCTCTTAAAATCCCATCTATTCTATAACGAACTAGGACTTCTTTTTCCATTGGCTCAATATGAATATCAGAAGCTCTCTGGAGAGTAGCATGCTTCAAAAGGGTATCTACTATCTTGATAATCGGCATTTCCATTGCTTTTTTCTCTAACTCTGACTTCTCTTCTGTCCCCTTTTTTTCAGATATTTTCTTAACCCCACTTGATTCTTCTTTAATAATATCTCCGAATTCAACTTCTAAGCTCTCCTGATATTGGGCAAGAGCACCCTTGATGCTTTTAGGGTTAGTCAAACGAGGTAAGATTTTAA
>JAGYMG010000056.1 GCA_018400675.1 bacterium | reverse complement strand
TTGACAGAAAAATAAAATATACTTTTCTCTCTAGTCTTTTCAGTACGCTAGCAATTATAATAGCTCTGTATCTGACAGATAACGTCGTGATTTTAATCTTTGTCTTTTTTGCAAGCATATCTTTTTTTAACGGCATTTTTTTAAAAATAACTTTGAATAAAACAGAAAATAATGAAATAGACAAGCAAGCTATAAGTTTTGGAAAAAATCTTACAATAATTAGCGCCATACAAACAATAGCTCAAAGCATAGATAAAGTAATTGTCTGGAAATTCCTCGGGCCGGTACAAGTGGCTATATATACTTTTGCCAAAGAGCCTATCAGAAAAATACACGACTCACTATTTATCAGTTCATTAGCCCTGCCAAAACTTGGAGAAAAAAAGATAGAAGGAGAAAGAAAAAAAGGAATTACGGCTAAGTTTTACAAGCTTTTCGTTATAACAATTCCTATGGCAGCAGCTCTTGCCTTTGCGGCTCCGTTTATCTATCGCTTGCTTTTTTCGCAATATTTGGAATCCGTAATATATTTTCAGACGCTTTGTATCTTAGTAGGATTAAGTCCTTTTCTACTCTTGCAATCAGCCCTTATTGCAGAAATAAAGAAAAAGGAGCTTTATATAGTGCAGACTACAGCTCCTGTTTTAAAAATTCTTCTTTTCTTTGTCTTTATCCCTTTTTATCAAATTTGGGGAATAGTTATTGCAATAATTATAGCCGAAATTCTACAAGGGTTAATGACGCTTTATTTTTTCTCGAAAATCTAATCATCATTCTCTTGTAAAAAATCAGTTTTTGGCCTTAAACCAGTTTACTGTTTTCTCTAAGCCACTATCTATGTCATCACCCGGCTGCCAGCCGAGTTTTTCTTTGGCTAAACCATAATCCAAACAACTCTTCATCTGCTCTCCTGGCTTGGCTTCACTATGCTCCTCTTTAACATTAGTCCCAGTCAGCTCTTTGATTTTTTTGAAGAGCTCATTGATGTTTGTCTCTTTAGCAGTACCAATATTATAGATAGCACTCTCCCCTTGCTGTATGGCCAATAATCCGGCTGAAACGACATCATCTACAAAAACAAAGTCCCGTGTCTGACTACCGTCGCCATTAATAACCGGCTGTATGCCGGAAAGCACCTGGTTAGTAAAAATAGCCACTGCGCCAGCTTCTCCTTGGGCATTCTGGCGAGGCCCATAGACATTAGCTAATCTCAGACAGGTATAGTTGAGATAGTTCACTTTATTGTAAAAACGGAGATAGTGTTCAACCGAGAGCTTGGCAATACCATAGGGTGATTCCGGCTGGGCAGGATGAGTCTCTTTAGTCGGGATAAATTCAGTATCCCCATAAATAGCGCCACCGGTAGAGAAAAAGATAAAGCGTTTATTAGGGTGATGGATAGCTAAGAAATTGTTTATCAGGTTAAGGGAACCCAGGATATTAATCTCAGCATCTTTAACCGGACTAGTTACTGATTGGCGAACATTTATCTGGGCAGCTAAATGGAAGACTATTTCCGGATTTTCCTTTTCAAAAACACTGGAAATATCAGAATCAGTGATATCCATCTCATAAAAATGGGCTTGAGAGTTAATGTTTTCCTTGCGACCGGTAGAGAGATTATCGATAACAGCCACCTGATGACCTTCCTCTATTAATTTATCTGTTAGGTGAGAGCCAATAAAGCCAGCTCCACCAGTTACTAAAATTTTCATATATTAAGAATAATTAAATTAAGTATATTAAATTATATCATATATTCCCGGCGCAGAAAATTAACTAAAATTTAATTATTTCTGTAGTGAGGTAAATAAATTACAATTAAAGACTAAAAAATAAAACCTTAATAAAAAAAGAAAGAAAAATTTTAATTAATGTTAATCAGCTAAGATTTCGTTCATTTTTTCTCTTGTTTTTTCTCCAACAAACCCAGTCCCCCTATTTAAGCCTAACGGCTCTAACACCTCGTCCTTATATTTTTCCTGAAAACGGATAACCGCTGCTTCAGTCAAAGGACCAAAATAGCCGGTTACTAATCCTTCTGGATAAATATCTTCACCCTGACTCTTCAAAAATTCCTGGAGCCGTCTGATGTCATTATTGGAAAGACCAAAATATAGATTCTCTAAAAAATCTTGATTATCTCCGCCTATAATAGCTGCTATCTGCGCTCGAAGAGTAGTTACTCGAGCTTTCAAATCAGCTATTTGAGCCTTTAGCTCCTCGATTAAGACTGATTCATCCTCATCCTCGTTATTTCCTTCGTCACCTTCATCTCCTTCATCCCCTGCTGTTTCCTCTTCAGCTGATATTACTAAAGAGAAACTATAGGATTCTTCCTGGCCATTAAAGCCGGCTGTTTTTTTATAGACAGAAGGAATAAGGGTCAAACTGTCAGCCACTGCCTCAAAGTCCTCAAAAAAGACTTCCCCATCTTGATGTTCATCCAGCTCCAAAAAATCAACCTGACAGCTGTTATTGTCCCGACAGAGTAGATAAGGCACCTCAAAATTAGCTTCATCGGTCCCGTCAAAGCTTAGGCTTAGTGTTCCTTCACCACCAATAACACGGTACCAATTACCTGACCACTGATCGATTGAATAATTAAGAGAAACTTCTGTTTTTTCAGTAGAAGGCAAAAATATTAAAGAAGGATTAACCTTAATGCTGTCTAAATTCTCTTTTTGATAGCAATAGTGGTCACTCACTTGGCAATCATTAAGAAAAACCGCTATTGTCCAATCCACAAAGACTGCTTGAAAATCTCTCTCTCTGTTATTATCCTCCAGGAATTGATTGATTGAGTTAATCCCTGTTTCAGAAGAGTTCAAAGAGGATTTTAGAATATCAAAACCATATTGTTCGTTTAGATACTGACCAAAAATATTAATAATCCCATAGTCTCTCCTACTCCCCTCCCATTTGGTTAGAGAAGCAGAGGGAGAAGCAATAAATTGCTTTAGCCGTTGCCGGAGATTGCTGCTCTGGTAATCCTCATCATAACCCACCAGGGTAGGAGCAATTTCAGCCCTTAATTCGTTCAGCCAAACTTCTTCATTTACTCCCCTGAGCCGCTCTTTCTGATTAAAGGTAATGAGATGGGTAAACTCATGAGCTAAATAACTATGAGCCATGGGCGAATTAATTATATTGGCATTGAGATAGACCATCTCCCTCTCATTAGATATCATATTCTGAAACTTCGGATATTCATTGCCGGAATTAAAATAGCCAGCCGCATTCTCTTTCATCTGATGGAAGAGAACTGTGATCCTCTTATCATTATCAATACCCGGACTCCACTCCTGACCATAGAAAAGATGTAACCGGGGATATATCTCTTTGTCAAATTTTTCAGCCAAAGCCGTTATTTTATCGTCAATACCTGCTTGCTCCTCTTGAGATAATTCCTGATACCATGCATTTTCTATATAGAAATAGGCATTGTCAGAAATCGCCCTTAAAGCAGATCTGATTTCTTGTCGGCTCTCTGCATCATAGGAAGCATCAACAAAAAAACTCTTCTGCTGGCCTATTGTTTGAGCATAGCTAAAAGCAGGCAGCACCAAAAGTGTTAGTATTAGAATAAAAACAAACTGTTTATTTAATTTCTTTAGCACGAATCTTCTTTAATATTTTCCTATTCTATCACAAAAATTTTTGGAATAAAATATATCTCCTCTAACCAAAAACCGCCCCAAAGGGCGGTTCTTGGTTATCCTGCTCAATCTCAACGCAAGGAGAGACGCAGGTCCGATTCAGAATTAGTAGGTCAATGATCCACCATAAACTGGGAACGTCTTGTTCAAATCTGTAATACTTGGAGTCATAGCATCGCTCCAAATAAAGTCAGCGCTTGCATTAATGTAGAACTGCAATCTTGAACCATTAGTTCCAGATGAACAGAATCCTGTATCACCAACTAGGTAGAAAGTCTTTGTTGTACCAGCTGGGATGGCATATCCGTAAGTACCATCACCGATGTTCTCAAAAGTAAGAGTAGTAGTAGCAGGATTTTCACCTTCATCTATGCTGCTTGTAGCAAGTGAAGAACCTAAATCAACTTTATCATACAGATCATATGTTCTGGTTGCAGAACTAGTAGCTTCACCAGTTCCTGCCTCATAACTAATTGCGAAAGCAACGCTAGTAGCATAAGCATCATAACTACCATTATTAGTTACGTCGATATACATCACGTGCTTACCAGCTCCAGCAATTTTATCTCCTTCTGGAGAATCACTGGCTAAGCTAACATTAACCTTAGTCTTATAGGTGTACATAGCATTACCGAGAACGGGTGAAATAGCACTAGAAGCTTCTCCACTTATCT
>JAGYMG010000055.1 GCA_018400675.1 bacterium | reverse complement strand
GCAATCTCAGCGCTTTCAACTGCCCGAGGAATATCTGAAGAATAAATAAAGTCAATCTTTTCTTTTTTTAGTTCTTCAGCTGCCGTTCTAATCATCGTCCGCCCCTGGAGAGTAAGCTGGATAGGCTCCGGCTCAGGCCAGGGATAGATAATCCTTTCCTCTTTTAACTGATATGGTGTTTCCCCGTGTCTTAATAAAAAATAATTATTATTCATAAATTGTTTTTTACATTTTCTCTGGAGCCTCAATACCCATAAGATTAAGCGTCTTCTTCAAGACAACAGCAGTCGCTTGAGCCAAGGCTAAACGCGACTGGGCTAATTTTTTTTCCTCACCAATAATTCGGCAATCCCTGTAGAATCGATGGAATTGAGCCGCTAGTTGCTTGCTGTATTCAGTTAAACGCTGGAGTTGATAATCCTCTCTTGTCTTTTTAAGGAGATCGGGCAACTGGATTAATAGCTTTGCTAATTGTAAAGCCGCGGGATGCTCCAAGGTAATACTTTCTGGCTGACAAGCCAGTTTCTGAGCTTGTGCCTTTTCCAGAATTCCGGCTATACGAGCATGGGCGTACTGAACATAATAAACGGGATTCTTCTCTGACTTTTCTTTGGCTAGGGCAATATCAAAGACAAGATGACTGTCCGGCCCCCTCTCGAGAAAGAAAAACCGGGCAACATCTAAAGGCACCTCATCCAGCAGCTCGCTTAATGTGACATAGGTTCCTTTCCTTTTAGACATACGGAATTTTTTGCCATCCTGAAGAAAGTCAATCAATTGTACAATAATAATCTTTATTTTATTTTCTACTTCTTCCTGACTACAACCCAAAGCTTGAGCAGCTGCTTGCATCCTTTTAATATAACCATGGTGGTCGGCTCCCCAGATATAAATTATTTTGTCAAAACCCCGCTCAAGTTTATTTTTTAAATAAGCAATATCAGAAGCAAAATAAGTTTTCTCCTTATCAGCCCGAATCAAGACCCTGTCCTTATCATCGCCAAATCGGGTTGACTGAAACCAGACAGCTCCTGCCTGTTTATAAACTAAGCCCTGTTCCCTTAAATAATCAATTGTCTTGTCTACTGCCTGATTTTTATAGAGACTTTTTTCCGAAAAGAAATTGTTAAAATTAATCTGCATCCTCTCCAGGGTAGGCTTAATTATTTCTTCAATAATGATCTCTGCCCCTTTAACCCCTATTGTCTCGGGACTGTCTTTTTTAATTGCTGTCCCTAATCGTTCTCTTATTGTTCCAATATAATCCCCTTTGTATACGGCTTGTTCATCGCCAATAAGAGAATGGCCCAATTGCCTGACTTGCTCACCGACATCATTAACATAATATTCCCGAACCACTGCATAGCCGCCACTGTCAAAGATATTGGCTAGGCTATCTCCGTAGAATCCTCCTCGACCATTACCTAAGGTCAAAGGCCCAGTAGGATTGGCTGAAACAAATTCTATCTGAATCTGCTTATCTGCGCCTTCATTACTATCACCATAATGCTCTTTTTCCTTTAATACATCCTTCACTGCTGTAGTTAAAACAGATGGACTAAGAAAAAAATTAATAAATCCTGGATGAGCTATTACTACTTGCTCAAACAAGGTCTGTTTATCTTCTTTCTCAATCTCTGCCTTGATCTTTTCCCCCCAAGCGAGCGGGCTGCTCCCTGCTGTCTGAGCTAAGAGGAGAGGCAGATTAGTAGAATAATCACCCTGGGATACTCTTCGCGACTCCTCTACGACTGTTTTTTTCTTCAGTTCCTCCAATTGCTGAGGAGACACTGTTCTGAATGTCTGAGCCAAGGCTGTCGCTATTATTTTTTCTATTTTTTCTTTCATTCCCTCAATAATTATGTTTTTAGTTTACCTGCTAAAGCCTTCTATTTCAAGTTTTATTGAGCTGCTGGGAGCTTTAAGCTAGAATAGAATAATGCAAATACTTGCCGAAAACAAAAAAGCCTTATTTAATTATACGATCCTTAAAAAATTTCAGGCTGGCATAGTCTTGAATGGTTTTGAAGTAAAATCTATCAAAGGGAAAAAGATGAGCCTGCTGGGCTCTTTTGTTTATATTCAACAATCTCCTTTAGGCGCTTTCCTGGTAGGATCTCACGTCCCGGCCTATCAGCCAGCCAACACCCCTAAGGACTATAACCCCGACCGCTCCCGCAAACTGCTCCTCAACAAGAAGGAGCTCCGGGAATTAATCGGAAAATCAAAAGAGAAAGGCTTGACGATAATACCCTTACAAGTGTATACTGATAGGAGTAAAATAAAGGTAGCGATAGGTGTTGCTAAGGGGAAAAGAAAAACAGACAAGAGAGAAACTATTAAAAAGAGAGATACGCAGCGAGAAATTGAACGGGCCAAGAAACGGGGGTGAAGGGCTTTGACAGAACATTTATTTAAAATATTCAGACCGAGCTATGGATGCTCGCTAATCTTCCATAACGCCAAACGGCGATAATAATAAGTGCTAACTTATTTTCACAACCCGCTTACGCTGTTGCGTAATGCCATCTCCCTGTTGATGCTCAATAGGCAGCCAGAGGTGTTATATTATTGAGATAGATGATTGTCCTGTCCAGATAATCATTGACTTATTAGGACTCGGCTCTCAGGTTTTTTGTCTATTTATTATCCTGATGGCTTAAACAGAAAAATAGGCTATGTCTGTAAAATTATTTTGAATATTTTTCTGGACACGAGTTCGACTCTCGTCACCTCCACACGTACGGCCTCATTATCGTCTTATCAACACTTCATTGGATAAACTACAATAAATAAAAAAATAGTTTGCCTAAAAAAGTATTTGCCAACAATAGAATAAGAGCTAAAGAAGTAAGGTTAATAGATAAAGAAGGAAATCAGCTGGGCGTTGTCACTCTAGGAGACGCTCTCCGCAAGGCCCAAGCAGATAATCTTGATCTTATCCAGGTGACTGAACACGTTAACCCACCAGTCTGCAAGATTACTGATTATGGAAAATACATTTATCGCCTCCAGAAAAAAGAAAAGAACCAAAAAGCTCAAAAATCTGGAGAACTGAAAAGTATTCGTTTGAGGTTTAATATTTCCCCCCATGATTTAGAAACAAGGGTACGGGCAGCCGAAAAATTTCTCAAGAAGGGCTACAACATTAAGATTGAGATGGTTCTTCGAGGAAGAGAAAAAAGATTAAGCGATTTTGCCAAAGAAAAAATAAAAACATTCCTGACAATGCTCCAGGAGACAACCGCTATAAAGATTGAGAAAGAAATCAAAAGAAGTCCTCGCGGGTTTACTATGCTGGTCAGAAAATCTTAAAGGCAGCTAAAAACTTGCTTTTTTATTTTTTTTCTTTAGAATAATTAGTTATGAAAACAAGGAAATCATTCAAGAAACGCTTCAAGGTGACTAAGTCCGGCAAGGTCATGCGTCGGACAGCCGGCCAGAATCATATGCGAAGCAAAAAACCGGGCGATAAGATAAGAAAAATTAGACGCTGGCAGGAAATACCCAAGCCACTAGCCAAGAAAATCAAAAAAGTCTTGGGTCTTTAAATTATTTTATTATTATGGTTAGAGTAAAAAGAGGAACAACTGCTCATAAGAGAAGAAAGAATGTCTTAAAGAAGACCAAGGGTTTTCGTTGGGGCAGGAAATCAAAATACCGCCAAGCCAAAGAAGCTCTTCAAAAAGCGGGTACTTACGCTTATCGCGACAGACGTGTTAAAAAGAGAGAAGCCCGAAAACTCTGGCAGACCCAGATTAACAATGCCTGCCGCCAGCACGGATTAAATTACAGCCGCTTCCTCAATCAGCTCAAGAAAAATAAGATTGAATTAGACAGAAAAATCCTTTCTCAATTAGCCAAAGAACAGCCAGATACTTTTAAAAAAATTATAGAAAAGGTAAAAGAATAAAAAAAACTATCTCTCAGGGATAGTCTTTATTAAGAAAGCGTCTTTATTAGTTAAAGGCTCTTTTTTATTCCTTAATTAACGCTGGCTGATAATACTCATTCATTTTTATTCGCTCCCAGCTAACCGCTGCTATTGTTTTCTCTCTAAGACTCACTTTCAGAATAATACTTTCCATTGTTTCTTCAGAAAAGGATTGGTCAAAAATAAAGTTCCCTAAACTATAAGCGACCCAACCTGTATGTTCGCCCCCGCTAGAGGTTGCTGTGTATGTTTCAATCCCCTGGACAACATGGGGATGGTGGCCAATCACTAAATCAGCCCCAGCTGCTATGGATTGCTGGCTAAAGGATACTTGAAAATCGCTTGCTCTTGCCGCATACTCCTGGCCGCTATGGAGAGAGACAATCAAAAGGTCAACCGCTGCTCTAGCTTTTTTAATTGCTGCCGTTACTAA
>JAGYMG010000054.1 GCA_018400675.1 bacterium | reverse complement strand
AGATAACCTATCTGGGGCATATTAATCGTCACCACTCCGACACTACCAGTCAGGGGCTGACTACCAAAAAGACCGCCCCCTCTCTTATAGAGCTCCTTATTAGATAGTCTTAAGCGACAACACATGGAACGGAAATCTTCCGGGTTCATGTCTGTCTGAAGAAAATTAGTAAAGTAGTTTATACCGTATTTTGCCGTAGCTTCCCAGAGAGGGTTTAAATCAGGATTATCCCAATCAAAATCCTTGGTAATAGAAACCGTAGGAATAGGAAAAGTAAAGGGTCTGCCCTGAGCATCGCCTTCCATTAAGAGTTCATAGAAAGCCTTATTAAACATATTCATCTCTTCCTGGAAATCACCGTAGACCTCGTTTTGCGGCTTGCCTCCGATAATCACTGGCTGATTAGCTAAAAACTTCGGCGGATTAATATCAAGGCTAACATTGAGGAAAGGTGTTTGAAAACCTACCCGGGTAGGCACCATACAATTGAAAAGAAATTCCTGCAGCCCTTGCTTAATCTTCCGATAATCAAGATTGTCATAACGGATGAAAGGAGCTAAGAGAGTATCAAAATTAGAAACAGCCTGGGCACCGGCACTCTCCCCTTGGAGGGTATAAAAAAAATTAACCAACTGACCCAAGGCTGTTTTAAAATGTTTGGCTGGCGCAGACTGCATTTTCCCCGGCACTCCGCCAAAGCCACGCGTTAATAAATCATATAAATCCCAGCCGCAGCAATAAGTAGAAAGAGCATCTAAATCATGGAGGTGCATTGCACCCTTCTTAATTGCTGTCCTTATTTCTTCAGGATATATTTTATTCAACCAATATTTTTTAGTGAGATTAGAAACAACGTAATGATTAAGGCCTTGAAGAGAATAACCCATATTAGAATTTTCTTTTACCTCCCAATCATTGTCCTGGAGATAATCATCATACATTTTTAGACTTTCATCATAGAGCTGACTAGTGTCCCTAATATTTCTTCTCTGCTCCCGGTAGAGAATATAGGCCTTAGCTGTCTTGACAAGGTCTTCAAGAATAAGCACCTCCTCAACAATATCCTGAATGCTTTCAACGCTGGGGATAACCGGTGCCTTACCTTTCTTGACAAAGCGCCTGTTTAGCAGGTCCACTACTTTGGCTGATATTTTTTTTGATTTTTTACCATCTCCCTGCTGGCTTGCTGTCAGAGCTTTAAAAATAGCCTTAGTAATTCTTTCTTGATCAAAAGCAACAGTGTCGCCATTCCTTTTTTTAACCTTGTCAATTTTATTTGTCATAACTATATAAATTTTATTTTCTTATAGTTTTTGCTATTTCCATTTTAATTCAATTCCAGAGAAAAGACAAAAACCTCCTGAAGAGGTTCCCAAATGAAAATGAATTGAAGGAGCGAGAAAACAGTTAATTGATGCGGGTAGCGATGACAGTAATTTTAATCTCCCCTTTCTTAAGCTCTTTTTCTTCTGAAGCGCCGAAGACTATTTTAGCCCGGGATGAGGAAGCTTTTTTAATAAAGCCGGCGGCTTCCTGAACCTCAAACAAACTAAAATCATCCTGACCAGCCACATTAAGCAGAATGCCCCTAGCCCTATTAAAAGGAAAGTCTATCAAGGGCGAATGGATAGCTCTGTTAGCCGCATTAACAGCTCTGTTTTCCCCTTTGGCTATCCCCTGACCAAATAATGTCTCCCCGCTGTTCTTAAGAATACCCCGGATATCAGCTAAATCAACATTAATAATTCCGGGTGATGATATCAAATTAGAAATACCCTGAATAGCTTCCCGGAGTATTGCATCACAAGCCCAGAAAGCTTCCTTGACAGAAGTATTCTTGGCAATCGTTTTTAATAATTTGTCATTAGGCACAGCAATAAAACTATCTACCCGCCCCTTAACTTTTTTAATTGCTGCGTTGGCAATTCTCCTTCGTTGAGAGCCTTCAAAAGAAAAAGGCTTAGTAACGACAGCCACTGTGAGAATGCCTAATTCCTTGGCTATCTCGCCAACAACAGGCAGAGCCGAAGAACCTGTACCGCCACCTAAGCCAGCAGCTAAAAAAACCATTTCTGATCCGTCCAGGCTCTCTTTTATTTTTTCCCGACTTTCTCTAGCTGCCCGCTCACCCAGTTTTGGATCCATGCCGGTGCCCAAACCACAGGTTGTTTTTTCTCCAATAAGGATTTTTTTCTTAGCCTTGGAGAGACGCAGGGATTGAGCATCAGTATTAACGGCAATCATTTCCACAGATTCAAAATTATTGCCTGTCATACGGGACAATGCATTCACGCCGGCTCCGCCAATACCAATGACTTTAATCTTTGAAGAGTTTTTACTCATGGCAAAAATATTTTAATAATTCTCTTTATCAGATTACCCGAATCAACAACCAAGGAACCCCTTTCTTCTTCCTCTGTTTCCCAGGCCCTAAGCAACAGTCCGATAGCTCCAGCGTAGCTGGGATCATTAGAAATGCCGGATATGTCATCAGGACCAGCTAAACGACAGGGCAGTTTTAGCTTCTGCTTAACGTACTCTTCAATACCCGGCAAAAGAGAACCGCCTCCTGTTAAAACGATGCCGGCCGGCAATAGATCTTGTTTGGATATTCTTTTTAGTTCTTTCTCAACCTGATTAAATATTTCAGCAATACGAGATTCAATAATACTCTCTAGCTTTTTTTTGGGACAGACAAGATCTTTCTCTGGAATCTCTATATTATTTTTTCCTTTTGTTTTAGTCCGTCCTTTCTTACTCTTGATCAAAGAACCAAAATCTTTTTTAATATTTTCAGCTGTCTCAATCTCCGTCCTCAAACCAATAGCAATATCATTAGTAATATTAGCCGAGCCAACCGGAATAACTAAAAAATCAACTAGGCTGCCTTCCTCAAAAACTGATAAACTAGTTGTTTCAGCACCTATCTCTACTAGAGCCACACCCAAATCCTTTTGTTCAAAATTAAGACACGCTCGGGCAGTAGCTAAAGGAGCCGGTACGATATCATTCTCAATCCTTAGGCCAGCTTCTTCCACTACCTGCATAAGATTATCAAGCACCGGAGAAAAAACACAAACTAAAAGAGCCTCCAGCTCTAAACGCATGCCATGGAGACCCAAGGGTTCTTTTATTCCTCCTTCACCATCAATAATAAACTCCCTTTGAACAGTATCTAAGACTTCCTTATTGGCGGGCAGTTTCAAGGCCTGGGTTTGTTGAACCACTCTCTGGATATCTTCTTCTGATATTTTCTGATCTGCCCGGGAAACGGAGACTAGCCCCTTGGAAGCAATAGTAGATAGATGATTGCCATTGATTGAGAGCAGACATTTTTTTATTCTCAAGCCAGCTTGCTTTTCTGCATCTTCCACAGCAGCATCAATAATCGGAATTAATTTTTTTACCCTCACTACCTCTCCTTTACGCACTCCCCGAGAAGGAATCTTGCTAGCTGCTAAGACATCAAAGCTATTTTTCCGGGGCACCTGCTGACCAACTACCAATTTTACAGAATCGCTGCCAATATCTAGAGCTGTAAGAATATTTGATTTCATAAATAAGATACAGGAATAAGTTATTAGATTATTTATTATAACGCTAAACTGCTCATTAGTCTCTATTGATTGTAATTATTTCGAGCTCATCCCAGCTGGTTTAAATAATAATCTTCCCGGGCGCGCATCTCCTTTGCTTTTTCCTCTTCTTCCTCATGCTCATAACCTAGCAGATGTAGGAGGCCATGGATAAGCACCCAGGTTAATTCGCGATGGAAGCTGTTTCCTTCTGCACGAGCATTAGCTGCTACCTGGGCCGGACAGATAATAATCTCTCCTATATCACGATTTTCCAGCACCTGAGGAAAACCACTCACCCCTCCTTGAAAAGAAAGCACATCACTCAGACTTTCTTTCTTATAATAGAGACGATTCAGTCTTCTCATCTCCGAAGGAGGGACAAAACCCAATGAGAGCCTGTATCGTCCTTTAAGGTTTTCACCTGATAAGACTGTCCTAGCTACACTCTTGAGGAAACCTTCCTTAAGAGAATAGTCCGTAAAATTAGAGATACTAATCATATCTCTTTTTTACTATAACTTGCCCATCTTTTTCAGCTCTTTGTATTTCTTCTTTAGTTCTTCTCGCCGGAGAGCTGCTCGTTTCTTGAGTTGTTCACTCTTGGGTCTTTTTTTAAACCGTCTGCCCCGAGCCTCTAACAAGATACCGCTTCTTTTCATCTTCTGGCTGAAACGCCTCAACAGGCTTTGATTGTT
The DNA here is from genome assembly GCA_018400675.1 of bacterium. Classification (GTDB taxonomy): domain Bacteria; phylum Patescibacteriota; class Minisyncoccia; order Minisyncoccales; family CG1-02-41-26; genus M55B113. Next base: position 130 of record JAGYMG010000054.1, on the reverse strand, counting down.
TTCTTTTTCTTTTTTCTTAACTCTTAATGGCATAATAATAAATTAATAACCGGTCAGATTATTTAAGGTAAGTCTATTCTCTTGCCGGCTAAGAGGTGGAGATGAATATGGTCAACTATCTGCCCTCCTT
>JAGYMG010000053.1 GCA_018400675.1 bacterium | reverse complement strand
TTTTGCCGGGGCTGAGAATAAATATTATAAAGAGTTAGATAAACCTTATCAATGTAAAAACGGAGAGTTTGAATTTGTAGAAGAGCTGCTTTTGGTTAGGGAGATGACTCCGGAGATATTGGATAAAATAAAAGAAGTAATTACCGTATACAGCAAAGGAAAAATTAATATCAACACTGTTGATGCTTTTACCTTATACGCTTTGGGGTTAAATCAGGATTTTGCCAGGCGGATAATAGAGTTTCGCCGGGGCGGAGATGGAAAAAGCGGGACAGAAGATGATGAAATATTTAAAACAGCTGCTGATATAAGAAAAATGGGGTCTTTATTTACCGAAGAAGCAACTCAATTAAATAGTCTTATCTCTAAAGGATTATTTAGTGTTAGTTCGGATACTTTTCGCGTTAATTCTACAGGGCGCAGCCAGGAGGAAGAGGATTCTTATCAAAGAACTATTACCTGTGTTTTTCGGCGGCAGAAAGAAAAACCTCCTAAGATCTTATATTGGCGGGAAGAATAGATAGCTAATATTAGCTATAGGCAGGAAAAAGTATATTATGAATTTATTTAGAAAAAAAAGAAAAATAGTTACCGGCTTAGAGATTAGCAATAGATGGATTAAATTAATTCAAATAGACATAACCAAAGGCAGCAAAGAAATTGTCTGCCTAATCAGAAAAGATATTAAAGGTTTATCTATCGAAGATATAGCAGAGAGAATAAAGAGTATCACTGAAGAAGTTAAGATAGACCCTTTATTGTTGTTTGTCTCTATGCCCCGCCATTCTGTTACCACCAGAACTCTTGAGCTTCCCTCTATGGATCCGGAAGAGATAAGGGATATGGTTGATTTACAGATAGGCAAGCAAACTCCTTACAGCAGTGAAGACGTTATCAGTAATCACCAAATAATAAGCAGCGAAGGGACAGAAGGCTATAGCCGGGTAGTTTTAGCTATTGTCCACAAAGATATCGTCCAGCGGCAATTGGATATATTAGGCAAGGTTGGTTTAAAAACCGATAAGGTAGGTTTGAGTTCGGAAGGGTTGTTAAGGTGGGGTGAGTTGAATTATAAAGAAGCGTCTCGGAAGAAACCTTATATTCTTATCGACGTTGATTATAACGATAGTGATTTTGAGGTAATTTTAGAAGGAAAGTTGGTATTTAGCAAAAGTATTTCGGTGGGAGCCGTTAATTTTAAAAATAATAAAGAAGAAGCGCTGGATAAATTAAAAAAAGAGATAAACCGTTTTGTCTATGATTATCAAAATGCGGTTATGAATCAGGATATAGAAAAAGCTATAATTACAGGGGCTGACTTAGTTGTTGATATTTTAAGCGGCGAGTATCTACCCAATGAATTAGGTATTACGATAAAGGGTAAAAAACAGTTTGAGAATGTAACTATTGCCAGGGAGAAAATCCAGGATTTTCAGAGAAAGGGGGACGATATTTCATTTATTGGATGTTTTGGCCTGCTTTCCGGGCGCAAAGAATTGGACATTAATTTTTTGCCTCGGGAAATAGTTTTAGAAAAAGAGGTAAAGAAAAGGGCAAAAGACATCTATATAGCCGGAGTGCTTTTAATTTTAGTGCCTATTTTTATATCGGGAATTTTTTTAGAAAGGGTATATAGTAAAAAACTTTATCTGGATGAGATAGAAAATAGATTAAAAAGAATTACCGGAAAAACTGATAAGTTGTCTGAAATGATCGAACAGATAAAATTAATCAAAAAAGAAGCGGGTACAAGTCCATTTTCCCTTGACCTTTTGTTTGAAGTGTATAAAACTATTTCTCCTGCCTTGTATCTTATTTCGATTAGTTATGATGGGGCAGATGAACTGACTCTAAGGGGAACTTCAGAGGTAATGGCTGAAGTTTTTCAATTTGTGAAAAGTTTAGAAGAATCAAAATATTTTAAAAATGTAAAGACAAAATATGCCAATGTAAGAAAAGTCGGTAAAGAAAAAGAGGTTGTTGATTTTGAAATTGTTTGTGAGGTAAAAAATGGCGGCAAGGTAGAAAACAAGGATTAAAAGAGGCAAAAAAGATGTTTTTATCGAAATTAGGGAAAAAGCAAAGATATTTAGCCTATATTGCCGTATTTACGGTGGGCTTTCTTGTTTTTGAAAGGTTTATGCTCCAGCCTATTTTTGGGAAATTGAACCAGCTAAATAGAGATATCAATCAAAAGGAAACCAAGCTGAGAAAATATTTAAAAATTTCATCTCAGGAAGAATTTATCAAATCAGAATATGAGCAATATACCAAAGAAATAAAACAAGAATTATCTAACGAAAAAGAAACGGCTCAATTATTAAGCGAGATAGAAAGAATTGCCAAAAGGGCTGACGTTTCTTTGACCAGAATGAAGCCGGCTCGAATTAACGAAAAAGAGTTTTATAAAGAATTTGTAATCAGGATAGAGGCCGAAGCGACTATCAGCCGGCTTATCGATTTTATTTATAAATTGGAAAATTTTTCTAAATTGATTAGGACCGGCGAATTCCGTTTGGTTCCCAAGCAGAAAAAAAGCGCTATTTTAAAAATGAATATGGTTATTAAAAGTATCTTAATTTCATAATTTTTTATGTTAAAAACTTCTCCTTTATATTCTGAGCATCTGAAGTTGGGTGCCAAAATCGGTTCTTTTGCCGGTTGGCAGGTTCCTCTTTTCTATACCTCGATTCTCGCTGAGCATAAACATTGCCGAAAAAAAGCAGCCTTGTTTGATATATCCCATATGGGCGAACTTGTTTTCCAAGGGGATATCAAAGCCAGCGGTATTGAAAAAGCAGTTACTCCCTGTTTGGAAGAAATTCCTCTAGGCAGGTCACGTTATGGTTTTATCCTTAATCAGGCGGGAGGGGTGGTTGATGATTTGCTGGTTTTTAAAATTAAATCTGATCAGCTCTTATTTGTGGTAAATGCCTCATCCGAAGCTATTGATTATAAAATATTAAAAGAAATAATTTCTCAAGGGGAGCTAAAAAATATATCGGCTCAAACAGCTAAAATTGATTTGCAGGGGCCTTTGGCTAAAGAGATTTTAAAGCGGGTCTTAAGTTTTAGCCGGGATATTTCCTATTTCAGTTTTGTTGAATTTGGCTTTAAAGAAGAAAAAATATTAATAAGCCGGACAGGTTATACCGGAGAATTAGGTTATGAGATTTTTCTCCCTAATCGGCTTGCTCCTTTTATCTGGAGGCAGTTTATTGCTTGTGATAAAGTAAAACCGGCTGGTTTCGGCGCCCGTGATATTTTACGGCTTGAAATGGGCTACAATTTAGCTGGTAATGAATTGACTGACACTATAACTCCGCTTCAGGCGGGATTAGCTAAATTTATAAATTTTAAGAAAGATTTTATCGGCAAAAGTGCTTTACTGGAGCAAAAAGATAAAGGAGTTGAAAAAACACAAGTTGCTTTTGTTGCTGAATCTAGGAAAATACCCCGGCCCGGCTATAAAATATATTCAGCCGGCAAAAGGATAGGAAAAGTAACTAGCGGAACATATTCTCCTTTGCTTTCCGCCGGAATCGGCATAGGTTATATCGGCGCAAAATATAAAAAAAGCAACTATCCAATTTATTTAGAGGATAATAAGCAAAATAAATTCGAAGTCCAAATAGTTGATCTACCCTTTTACAAAAAAGGCTCAATAAAGGGGTCAGGTCTTAAACTTGTAACTTAACTCAACAAGCGTCAAAAATTTGCGTTTTTTCGCGTTTAAAAAGGAGGCATGATGGAAATCTATTTTACCAAAAATCATGAATGGGCAAAAATTGAAGGCAATATTGCAATTATAGGCATTACTGAATATGCTGCTTCTCAATTAGGAGATGTGGTATTTATAGATTTGTCAGAAATTGGAAAAGAGTTTAAAAAAGATGAAGTTTTAGCCGAAGTAGAATCAGTTAAAGCAGCTAGTGATATCTATGCTCCTTTAACAGGAAAAGTTATTGAAGTTAACTCAGAATTAGATGATTCTCCTGAAATCATAAACAATTCTCCTGAAAGTAAAGGTTGGATTGCAAAGATAGAATTAAGTAGTTTAGATGAAACTCAGAGCTTAATGGATAAAGATAACTATAACCAATATCTTCAAACTTTATAAATCAACTCTTCTTTTATCACACCGCGTAGGTGTGATCGGTTAGTAATGAATTATATACCTCACACCACAGAAGAGATAAAAAAAATGCTTAGTACTATCGGTGTATCTTCACTTGATGATTTATTCTCTGAAATAGATAAAAGTTTTTTTTCAAAATCTTTTAATCTTTCGGAAGGTAAAAGTGAGTTTGAGGTATTTGAGTATTTAAAAAAAATAGCTGCCAAGAATCACATTTCTTTAATTAATTTATCTGGCGGCGGTTTTTATGATCACTATATCCCGGCCGTTGTAGATAAACTTGCTAGCCGTTCAGAATTTTATACTCCTTATACGCCTTATCAGCCGGAATGTTC
>JAGYMG010000052.1 GCA_018400675.1 bacterium | reverse complement strand
CCAGGAGGAGGTTGGGGATTACCGCCCGGTTGTTATGTTAGTGTGCGGCCGAAATATGATTCGGTTCAATTTGCAGGGAGTTGCGGATACGTAGGAGACGCTGGGGATACCAGTGTTTCTGACTCCAAAGAAATAGAACTTCAACAAGAAGGAGTAGATGAGCATCATCCTTCTGGAGTAGATACTCCCAGCCATCACGTAATAATAAACATTACCAGATTTTAGAAGAAGGATAAAAAGGGGGGGGCAAAAGAGTTACCTAATTACTGAGCATTAACAACAGCGGCCTTTTTCATTCTACAGAAAAAACCAATTCATAGAAACCAACCTAAATATATGGTACAATTATAAGAGAGAGCAAAGAAAAAGGATAAAGGTTCAAGGATAAAGGATAAAGGAGAAGAGAGAAACCAGAATAATATAGAAGTCAGGATTGAGGCGGATTTTCGCGATATTCGGTTTACCGCCGCTGACGGCCAGACTATTTTGCCGTACTACCTAGAGAGCGTATCCGGAGTGCCCGGCGAGGAGAAGGCGGTATTTTGGGTTAAAGTTCCCCAGATACCGGCTGAAGGAGTGCCTCTTTACCTATACTACGGCAACCCGGAAGCTGAGGGCAGGTCTTCTCCGGAAGATGTTTTTTATTTATACGATGATTTTGGCGGCGCTGAGCTAAACCAGGATAAGTGGGATCTTGCGGTTTATTCCGGAGGTTCATACGGTTGTTCTAACTCATTACTGAAACTTGACGCGGCAAAAATAACAGCCAAGGACTATACGGTTAAAGACGCGATTATTGAGCACCAGGCCAAAATAGAGCCCGGTTCGGAGCTGAGGCTAATAGCCAGAGGGAGCCGGGATAATTCCGGGCAATCCCAGATTGCTTATTCATCGGATTCGGCCGGTATCGAACACTCTTTGGTCGTGGGAAGCGCTGTTGAGGCTAATACTGCTTCGGAGATAGAGGCTGATATTTTTTATCAGTATCAGCTTGAGGTTTACGGCGAGGATTTGAAATTTTTAAGATACGCAAACAGCGAACCTAAATTTTCGGCAAAGCAAGCCGAGGTAACTTATAAAGATTCAGGCGGTTTGAAAGAGGGTTATCTGGCTCTGGCTACAGCCGGCAGCGGCAATGGTGACCGGGTGGCTTATGTTGACTGGATAAGGGCCCGGGCCTTGGCGCCCGAGGAACCGTATTTGGAAGAGGCGGGTTCAGAAGAAAGTGTAAACTTGGCCCAGTTTCGAGGGATAGCTCTGGCTGAGAACGGGAATTTAACAATCAGCGCCACTGAGATTGATTCGCCAGCTTCGGCTTCCCGCAATTACAGGTATATTACACCGGTTATTTCAAGCGCCTGCGATATCAGCGCGGTTGCTTTTTCTTTGCGGGCCCCAAGCCGGGGCCAGCTGGAAGAGGCCTCAATGGATTTGTCGTTAGATGGCGGCTTAACCTGGAAAAAAGAACTTTACGGCGACAGGGTGTATAGAGCCAGAGGGGATTTTGAATCCGGCAATCAATTGAAAGCAAGGCTTAACCTTTTAAGCGATGATTTAGAAGAGCCGGTTGAGATTAAAAAAATTAAAATTGCTTATGGCCTGGGCCCGGTAGTAAATTCAGATAATATTTATTACCGCGGTGCCACCGGTGCCGACGGAACTTATATCCAAGGAGATACTATTTATGTAGAGTGGGATAATTCTTCTTCCGGAGACAACAACCCGGATATAGTTGCGGTAAGCTGCAATTTAGCCGCTTTTGGCGGCCCGGAATCTCTTGAGATGCAGGAAAAAGACGGTAAATGGGCCGCTGAATATAAACTGCCGGAAGGCATAGAAAAGACAGCAAACGCCTTTATCAGGGTAAGCAATAAGTGCGGGGTTACGGTTCAGGATGGGCATATATTGAGCCTGGATACAGTTAGTCCAAAGTCCAAAGTCCCTGCCTCGCCGGCAGGCGGGCAAAGTCCAAAGCCAGAAGGCGAAGAAGCAAAAGAGGAAGCCGAAAAGCAGGAAAAGAAAAATCTAAGGAAAAGATATAGGATAAAGCTGGGAGAGGATGAAGCTGAAGTCGGAGATTTCAGCACCAGGGATTTTAAGCCGGTGGTAAAATTAAAGCGCTGGGGGGATGAGGCCTATTTCCGGCTGGAGATACCTTATGAATATGTGCCGCCAAAGAAAAGAAGAGTTGATACCAGAGCTAACAAGATAGAGTATGGCAGTTCTGAAAACGGCAGCCGTTTTTACCGGAAAGCGCCCCGCTCAAAAGAAGATGACGGCAGTTTTAAAATAGACATATTATTAGAAGAAAGGCCCGCGTCCAATATTATAACCATACCTTTTAAATCAGAGGGCCTTGAGTTTTATTATCAGCCTCCGCTTACTGAGGCCCAGATTGCCCGGGGCATAATCAGGCCCGAAGATGTGGAAGATTCATACGCTGTTTATCATGCCAGCCAGAGGGACAGAAATTACAGGTCTGGGAAGGCATTCCATCTTTACCGGCCAAAAATAATCGACGCTAATGGAGACAGCACCTGGGCAAAGCCGCAGATAAGAGTGGATGCAGGTTCCGAGGGACGAGGGATGAGGGACGAGGGACGAGATCATCCATCGGAACGCGGTGTACTGGAGATTACTATTGACCGGGAGTGGCTTGAAAATGCCGCTTATCCGATTATAGTTGACCCGGAATTTGGGTACACAACAAAAGGCGCAACTTTAATATCAATAAATGATATTGCGAGAGGCTCAGTGTTTTCGGCTCCTGCGATGACACCAAATCGTGCCATCGCGTATCTTAAAAATACAAGTAGTTTGCTTCAGAAAGTCAAATTTGCTTTATATCGCTATTCGGACTCCAGCTTGGCTGCCCAGACTTATGAGATTAATATACCCGCGGAGTCAGAGGCCTGGTATGAGGCTCTTTATGTTTCTAATATAACATTAGCAGAGGATAACTATATTCTAACCGCAATATCTAATAGCGGGGATATTTATATGCATTATGACGCAGGAGGCGCTGACCAGGGTGTTTCACAGGTAATAGCTTATGCCGACGCCTGGCCGGAGACAGCTACATTTGAGTCTGATACTAACCAGTATTCGATATACAATGACGACCTCGGCAATACCGCCACCTTTGCCATAAGGGCCACTTTATACACCACATTACCTGAAGTTTCAACTGTTGCCTTAGACCCGGCAAGCCCGAAGGCAGGAGATGCCATTACTTTTACGATAACTTTTAGCGAGGATATGGATACATCAATAGCGCCTACAGTAACATTTGGCAAAACAAGCCCTTACCAGGACTATTCAGTAACGCCGGTAACAACCTCAGGATATACCAATGGTTTTTTAAATACCAATCCCGCGATTTGGGAAGGCACAATTCCCGCCGAAGCGGTAACCGAATCCGGGAATTATAATTTAAATATCAGCGGGGCCAAAAACATACCCGGAAATGCTATGGAAGAAGATACTTCCCGGCAATTTAATTTAGGCCCCGCTGCGGCAATAAATAATTACACTATCACCAACACCACCCCCCAGACTGCCGGCGTTGGCTGGCAGGAGACAGTCACCGCTTATGATTCCTACGGCAATATAGTCGATACCGACTCAGCTACCGAGGTTACCATGACTAATTCAGGTAATGCCTCATTCTACACAGATAATACCTATGTCACAACCACCACAACTTATACCCTCTCAAACGGCATTGCAACCGTATATGCCAAAGATACTACCGCTGAAAACATCACCTTAACCGCAACCGACGCAAACCAAAAAACCGGCGCATCGGGTGAAATAGTGGTTGAGCCTTTAACAGTTATAGACAGCTACACTGTCACCAACACTACGCCCCAGACAGCCGGCAGAGAATGGCAGGAGACAGTTACCGCTTATGACACCTACGGCAATATAGTTACCACCGACTCAGCCACAACCTTTGATATGGCAAGCAGCAGCGGTAATGCCAAATTCTCATCTGTCCTGGTTCAGGCTGAGGCCGGCGGGTTTATGAATATTACAGGAGAATCAGACACAGTAACAGCAACCACCCAGGGATTAGAGCTTGGCGTATCCTTTACCTACAAAGACGAGCCTGTTACCTACGGTATTGTCGAAGGCCAAAACGGCACTTGCTGGCTGGACCGAAACCTCGGCGCTTCCAGAGTTGCCACTTCTGCTACTGACTCAGAAGCCTACGGCGACCTGTTCCAATGGGGCAGAGCCGCTGACGGCCATCAGGTTCGTAGCCCGGCTCCGGACACGGTAGAAGGCGATATGAGTTTAACTGCCCAGCCGGGCCATAGTAAGTTTATTACCGAGCAGGCTAGCCCCTATGATTGGGCTGATAACAGCTGGGAAACCCGCTGGCAAGACGCAAACGGCAATAAAACTGCCGCCAACCCCTGCCCGGAAGGCTTTAGATTACCAACCGAAGATGAATTAAATGCTGAAAGGTTATCCTGGAGCTCAAATGACACAGCAGG
>JAGYMG010000051.1 GCA_018400675.1 bacterium | reverse complement strand
AAAGAGAGGCTGCCCTCTCTTTTTTTTATTTGATTTATTTGATTTATTTAAAAAAACTTTTGTTGGTCTGATGAATTTTATCATTAATCACTTTTAGCTGATACTCCAGCTTCTCTCTTTTTCCTGGAGAAATGTTGCGTTTGAGTTTCTCCTCTATAGCTATTTTTTTATTTATAAAACGATCCAACAAACTGTCCATTATCTCTGAATAGCCGCCTGTATCCATTTCTTACCTCCAATAATTATATATATTTATATATTTTTAATGATCGACAAGCTATTTCTACTATAATATATAGTTTAAAATTGTCAATAAAAAAGAGCAATTATTATTGCTCTTCCCTCAACGATTTTAGCTCCTTAATTAGCTAAGAGAATTTTTGCTTCTCCTTGCATTTTCTCGGCTTTTTTCTGAGGAATGTTGAGATATCTTGATAATTTCTTACTGCTTATTTTAACCACATCATCTGCCATCATTAATTTTCTTTCCTGAAAACGAAAAGCAGCCTCTTTCTTAAACGAAGGCAGAATAGTTATCGGGTAGAGTTTATTATCTTCAATTATTTTTTCTAATCCCTGTCCTTTCGGCTCTCTCCAACCTAGCAATTCTGTCCCAACGCAACGGGCATAGCGGCTGGTTGAATGTGTAAACTTAGTGTTAGTGACAAGCACAGTCTTTATCTTAAGAGATTTATTGTTTTTTAAATAGTTACCCATCTGAAGATCTAAGAATCTGGCATAATTAGTCAGGGCTTCTCTTGAGCGGACTAGCCCTTCTTTAAGATTACGATATTTGCATTCTCCGATATAAAGTGTATCGTTCTTCTGGGCTAAAAAATCTATTTCATATTTTAGACAACGACCAGCAATATGCTGGTTAATCTTTACCTTGTAGCCCTGGCGATAAAATATTTCACCGATATATTTTTCAAAAGGATAACCAGTCGGTCCCAGTTTTTCCATTGCTTTCTTGAGCGAAAAACGTATGCTTGATTGGGGTTTCTCCTTCGCTAGTATTTTCTTGATCCGGGAAAATATCTTTTCTGTCCTTATATCAGGATATACTTCTTTTTCAATTATACTAACAATCTGATTAGCTAATTTTTTTGAAGCCCCGACTCGCCTGGCGCTACGGTAGACTTTTCGGGATGAGAATGGTTCCCTTTCTCCGCTTTGTTTAATAACCTGTATTTCTTTAGTCATATAGTTATTATATATTATATTCTAACAAAAATTATCTTTTAAAGCGAAAAAAAGCCGAGAATAATCCCGGCTCTTAATTTATAAATTGAATGATTTTTTCACTAGATACTGTGTTGTAGCTTCAGGCAGAACTGCTTTTAGGGGAATAATACTGGCATTGGGTCCGATTCGCCATCTTAATTTTGGGTTTTCTTCCTCTATAATAAAGTTAATGCGCTGAGCAACCCTGAAGGGGTTATCCCCTTTTTTCTCTGACCTTATGGCTGCTTGGACAGCTTTCCGGCAGTAGTCTTTATAATCTCCCATTAGAGCTTTTTTGGTATACTGACGATGCTCTGTAAAATTAGTATTGAAATCGCCCGGTTCAACTAGCACAACCCTTACTCCAAAGGGCTCTAATTCAATCCTTAAGGCTTCTGAATAGCCCTCCAGGGCATATTTACTGGCTGAATAGAACCCCTGGAAGGGCAAACCAATCAAGCCGGCTAAGGAGCTAATATTGATAATCAGGCCAGATTGCCTTTTTCTCATTATTGGGGCTATTTCTTTGATAACACGGTGAACACCAAAAAAATTTGTATTAAACTCAGCCCAGACTTCTCCCATCTCTGTTTCTTCAATACTGCCAGCTAAGGTATAGCCAGCATTATTAATAAGGATATCGATTCCTTCTGCTTGCTCCAGTATTATATTTATCCCCTTTTTTACTGAACCTTCCTTGTTAACATCCATCTGGATAAGAAAGAAATTTTCTTTTACTTTTAAAACTTCTCCCTTTTTTGCTCTGCGGCTGGTGCCAAAAACAATATGACCTGCTTTAGCTAAATACATAGCAGTTTCCCATCCCATGCCTGAAGAGGCGCCTGTTATTAAAACTATCTTTTTCATTGTCTTTCCTCCTTTTTAAAATATTTTCCATCCTTTCTTTTATTCTTTTGTTAAATAACAGATATCTTTAATCTCCTCCCATGATTTGAACCTGTACTTTTCTTATTCTGGCGCTGTCTAATTCCACTAAAAAAATGCTTTGCCAATCTCCTAATTGGAGATGTCTATCAATAATATTCAAGGTAATGTTATGCGGTAGAAAAATTGACTTACAATGGGAATGACCATTATCTTGGTGCTGGTATGCTATATCACGAGGGGCGTTCCTTTCAATGGTCTTTTTTATATCCTCAATCAACCCAGGCTCATTCTCATTCATAATTAAACTAGCTGAGGTATGCATAATTTGGATATTCAGAAAGCCATTATTGATTCCTGATTTTTCGCTAAAATCTTTAATTGCTGCTGTGATGTCGTGGAAGTCAAAAATGCCCTGGGTGTTTATTTCAATCGTTGTGTTGCTAACCTTCATTGCTTTATATTTTATTGAGCTCTTTTCCGGGCTGCTGCAATCTTTTCTTCAGCTGCTGCTCGTGATTCAAAGTTTTTCAATTTTACCCATTTGTTAGGTTCTAATCTTTTGTAGATTTCAAAGAATTCCTTAATCTCAGCTTTTAAATGCGGTGGCAGGTCTGCTACATCTTTGATGTGGCTGAAGCGGGGGTCTATCTTGTCCTTAGGCACGGCTATAATTTTGTGGTCAGGGCCAGCCTCATCCTCCATATCAAGAAATCCTATGACCCGTGCCTCTATGCTGCAGCCGGGAAAAGTAGGATAAGTTGCCAGGACGACAGCGTCTAGAGCATCGCCATCCTCTCCTTTTGTCTCTTTTATAAACCCATACTCAAAAGGAAAGCTAACCGGAGAATAAAGTGTCCTGTCCAAACAGATTTCCTTTGTTTCTTCATCGAGCTCGTATTTTTGATGAGACCCCTTAGGAATCTCTATAAAAACTTTGACATCCATAGTTGAATAGTTTTAATTAATATTTTATATTTTTTTTATTCGTTCTCGTTTATTTCTTTTCTAACATCTCTTATAGTTCTACCAAAATCTGACCAGATTGTCCATCTTCTTCTGGCTCTTATTATCATCCTTAAAGCAACAACTATCAGTAAGCTAGGCCAGATAACAGGCCAAATATCTACTCCAATAATACCCAGGTTTCTTAGGAGGAAAATAATACCTAAGGCTAGGATGGTTAATGCAAATAACATATTTTTTTTATTAACTTTATTTTATTATTTAATATTTTAGCATTATTTAGCTAAAAATAAAAAGAGAAAGCTCACAAACTATGTTTGTGAGCTATATGAGTAAACGGCGAAAGCCTAAATGGCATTGGATTTTTTGGAGGATATGGACTAGTATTATTTGTAAATCTAAAGGCTTTCGCCGGTTAATAGATAATTGTTAAATAGCTACTTTTATTCTATCTAATTAATAAGTAATTGTCAAGATTCTCATTAAAAAAACCGCTTGTATTATAGCGGTTTTTTAAGGCCTTTCAAACTATTTCTTCTAGTAATCTATTAACGTACTCTAAAGAAGGATCGCCAATAAGAATTATATCATAGCTCTTTTGGAATATCTCCATTTGTTCTTCTTCCCTTTCATTAAGGAATCCTATCTTTAAGAGATTATCATAATCAAAACCGGTTATCATATCAACATCTGTTGGAGAATCACCCATAAGGATGACGTTTTCTCTTTCTCTAATTTTCCCAAAGAATGGGAAATCTTTAGCCGCTATCGCTTCTTTGTTCATCGTGTGGATTATTGGTTCCTTAATACCTATTGCTCGCTCTTCCTCGTCCCACAGGTAGTTATTAGAGATAACATAGATATTATCGAAGAAACTGCTTTCTTCTTTAAAAAACGTTTCAATAGCTTCTTTCCCTAATCCGCTTGAGGATAATATTAGCAAAGGAATCTTTTTCCCTTTGAGGAAGTTAATGAAATGATCAAAATTATCTCTAAGCTTAATTCTTCCAGACTGGACAACTTTTCTTATTTCTTTTTTGGTCAAGCCAGACTTAATGAGAAGCTGAAAATGGATTAGCCACCACTCTCGCATTTTAGCTTTTTTCTTTACCAGGGGTATTGTCGGATCTGTTTCAATAGGGTGGTACTTATCAAATAGAGCTTGGGCTTGTTGAGAGTATTCCCGGCCCAAGAAATTGCCTTTAGCCAGAATAGAAATAAGGGAAAAAACCTTTTCTCCATTAAGACAAAAGCGAGTGAGGGTTCTGTCAAAATCAGATAGAATATGTATTCTATCATCTCCTCCATGCTTTATTTTCTTTTTGATTGTCTCTACCCGCTCTGGGTTAGGAATGATAATGTTGTTCATGTCTAAACTCCTTTCTAAAAATTTTAAATAACTATTTTTATCCTATAATTATCTTTTTAGCAAATCAACAGAATGCTTATAGGCCAAAGCCTTGCATCTGGGACATTTTTTCAGCTGCTTTTTTCTGAATCTTTTTTATTGCTTCATTCAGACATTCTTTAACTATTCTCTCCTGCTCTTCTTTGGCCAACCCTGGATTAA
>JAGYMG010000050.1 GCA_018400675.1 bacterium | reverse complement strand
AGGGGCATAAGATTCTAACCATCGTTCTTTTTGATCATTGTTGGTTAATAATAATTTCAAAGAACAATAGCATTTATTTTATAATTATTAGTGATTGCAAATACTTTTTAATTTTTTTACCCTTCTAAAGGCCCGAGATAAAAATGTACCAGCAACAATAAAAATAATTAGCGGCAGAATAAATTGTTGCCAGCCATCAATTTCCATTATAGATAAATTATAGAGACCATGCAAAAGTACGGCTATTGTTAACCCGCTCAAGAGATAGAATCTCCTTTTCTTATAATGGTAAAACGAGAGAGCTATGAAATAACCCAATATACCGGAGCAAATAGTATGGAGAAAAGTGGCTGTGACAAAGCGGGCACTGATTATTTTAAGAGTGTCCCCTATTTTTAAAAAGCCAGTAAGGGAAAGGATGTTTTCTACAGCGGCAAAACCTAGGGCAGCGATAATCATATAAAGAATAAAATCACAGGGTTCATCCAATTCCGGGTTCCTTAAGACCTCTAATCGTACCACTAAATATTTCAAGAATTCTTCTACCAGAGCTCCGCCAATAAAGATATAAAAAATAATATTGAGTGATATACTGCCTAGGCCTTGCTCTATATAAATAGCCGGAATGGCAACAAGCATGCCGAAAAAAAAGACCATTACTATTTCCTGGTTTGATTCTGGGTGGCTATCTTTCCTTAAATAAAAAGCAAGCCAGACGAGACTGGGGAGAAAACCGAAAAGATAAAGAAAATAATTCATATTATTTAATCTTCTTTTTAAATTGGGGCCAGGATTCAACCATTAAGCATTTTTTCTTGTTTTTTAAAGGGAGATGCTGATAAATTTCCTCGCTGATAAAGGGCATAAAGGGATGGATCAGCTTAAGCGAGCTGAGCAAACTATAGAGGAGTATTCTCTGAGTGTTTTCTTTTTCTTTAGGATCATCCATTTGTTTTTTTGAGGCTTCAATATAGTCATCGCAGAATTGGTGCCAGAAAAAATGATAGATAGTTTGAGCAGCTTCATGGAATTTAAATTGTTCCAGGTCTTTATTAACTGTGTCAATGGTTTTTTGAAGACCCTTTAGTATCCTTTGATCAGCTGGGCTGATAATTTTTATCGCTTGGGAAAAGTCGGTTTTGTTTTCAATCGTTGCTGGATTATTGAGAAGGATAAAACGGGTCGCGTTCCATATCTTATTAGCAAATTTTTTCTGAGCTATAATCTTTTCTTCTGAGATAACAATATCGCGACCGGGGCTAGTGCCAAAGACTAAAGCCATCCTTAAGGCATCGGAACCATATATTTCAGCTACGCCCAGAGGGTCAATAACATTGCCTTTTGACTTTGACATTTTTTGCTTGTCTTTGTCTAAGACTAAGCCATGGAGATAGACATGGCGAAAAGGGATTTTCCCAGTGGCATAAAGACCGAGCATAATCATCCGGGCTACCCAGAAAAAAAGAATGTCCCGGCCGGTTTCCATAACAGCCGTAGGGTAGAAATAATGAAAGTCTTGGCTGGTTTCTTCAAAGATACCGTGCTTGCTCTTTCTCTTATTCTTCTGAGCGATAAGACTGGCAAAAGGCCATTGGCCTGAAGAAAACCAGGTGTCAAAAGTATCTTTCTCCCGAACGAGCTCTGTGCCTTTGCAATAAGGGCATGTTTGGGGTTCTTCGCCTCGGGTGACAATGGTTGCCCCACATTTTTTACAATACCAGATGGGCATTCTTATCCCCCAAATAATCTGACGCGAGATGTTCCAGTCTTTAATATTTTTCATCCAATGTAGGTATGTCTTCTTAAAATAAGCAGGGATGAATTCTATTTTTTTTCTTTGGGCCACCGTTATTGCTTTTTCAGCTAATGCTTTAACCCTGAGGAACCATTGTTCTGATATTAGATATTCAATCGGTGTTTCACATTTGTAACAAACACCTAAGGAGTGACGATAATCCTCTGTTTTTTCTAAAAGATTGAGCTGCTTGAGTTCCTGGAGTATCTTATCCCGACATGCTCCTTCTTCCAAGCCGGCATAAATCTTACCAGCTTGATGAGTCATTACTCCCTGCTTGTTGATAACATTAATAATTTCTAATTGGTGGTCTTCACCGATTTCAAAATCAAGCGGATCATGAGCCGGCGTTATTTTAACAGCCCCAGTGCCAAATGCAGTGTCTATCCTCTTATCGGCAATAATGGTTATGGTTCTCCCGATTAAAGGAAGGGAGACGGTTTGGCCTATTAATGCTTTATATCTCTTGTCCTTTGGGTTAACGGCTACAGCTGTGTCGCCCAGCATGGTCTCTGGTCGGGTGGTAGCCACAACAATATATTTGTCTTTTTCTTTAACCAAAGGATATCTAATATAATATAGTTTACCTGCCACTGTTTTATGTTTAACTTCTAGGTCGGACAAAGATGTCCCATGGTTAGGACACCAGTTAATAATTCTTTTTCCGCGATAAACCAAACCATCACGATACATTCTTTCAAAGGTTTGGTAGACAACATCGATGATGTCTTTATCAAGAGTGAACTTTTCTCTTGACCAATCACAGGAACAGCCCAAGGTTTTAAACTGATGCTTGACTAATTTGCTATTTTCTTGGCAAAAATCCCAGATCATTTTATAGAGTTGCTGGGCTGAATATTGAAATCTGGTTTTCCCTTGTTTTTTTAAATGTTTTTCAAAAACTACCTGAGTTTCAAACCCAGCATGGTCAACACCGGGCAGCCAGAGCACTTCTTTACCGCGCATACGCTGGTGGCGAATCATAATATCCTGGAGAGTAATAAAAACAGCATGGCCGACATGGAGAGAGCCATTGGCGTTAACCGGGGGCATAATAATACAAAAAGGTTTTTTGGATTTATTAACCTTGGCTTGCAATAGTCCTGAATCTTCCCAGCGTTTATATATTTTTTCTTCAACCTCTTTGGGCTGATATCTCTTGGATAGTTTCATATTCTTAAATGTGCCTTTACCGTTACCTGCTCAAGACTATTAGTTTTTTCTTTTTTCCTAAAATAACCAGCTAAGGCTATCATCAGAGCGTTGTCTGTAGATACTATTTTAGGAGGGAATAAAACATTTATCCCTGACCATGCGGCTTTTTCTTTCAGCTGTTTCCTTAATTGTTCATTGGCACTTACTCCACCAGCGACGATGAGGCTTTTAAAACGGTAATCTTTTACTGCTCTTAGGCTCTTCTTAACAAGCACATCAATAATGGCTTGCTCGATTGCCTTAGCCATTGACTGGACATACGGGCTGGAATTTCTTATTGTCTTGCTCCTTTTCTTATAATCATAAAGGACAGCTGTCTTGAGACCGGAAAAGGAAAAATCATAGTCCTGGCTGTAGAGCATTGGTCGGGGCAAGTCTATCTGCAAGCTTTTGTTTATTTCTTTTATCTCTGCTCCGGCCCGGGCAATGGCTGGCCCGCCGGGATAATGTAAGCCAATAATGCGGGCTGTCTTATCAAAGCATTCTCCGGCAGCATCATCCCTCGTTTCTCCAATAATCTTATAATCGCCTATCGCTTTGACCACAATTAACTGACTGTGGCCGCCGCTGACTATTAAAGCAATGGCTGGCAACTTTGCTTTAAATTTTTTAACCTTATTAAAGGCTAAAATATTACTCAAGAGGTGTCCTTCGATATGGTTGACCGGGATAATAGGTTTTTGCCAGAGTAGGGATAAAGCCTTGGCGCAGTTGAGGCCTACCCAGAGGGCAGGCTCTAAGCCTGGTCCAACAGTGACAGCTAACGCATCTATCGCTGGTACCTCATGCCTTTTAAAGAATGCTGTTATTTTTTTAAAAAGAAGTGGCTCCCTGATTAATATTTTTTTTAATGTTGCCTCCTTTGCTTTTTCAAGGTCATTGTTCTTTTTTTTGAAGGGATAAGCTTTTTCTAAAACCGATAAGAGATTTTTCTCATGTTCTCTTTTGGCTAAGGTAGGGTAAACACCTCCGTATTTTCGATGGATTTTTATCTGGGAAGATATAATATTGGACTTCACCTTGATCTGCCCATTCTTCAGCTCTATTAAAGCAATAGCTGTATCATCACAAGAGGTATCAATGCCTAAAATAACCATATTTTATCTTACCTGAACTATTGTATTTTTTCAATTTTTGAGATATTATAAACCCCACGGCGCCATCGTCTAACGGCCAGGACAAATGGTTTTCAACCATTAAATCGGAGTTCGATTCTCCGTGGCGCCACTCTTTTTTATTATTCTCTTAGTAATACCAGAGAAGGCTATGAAGGATTATTTAGAAATAAGTCGGGCCGCTGACCTCAGCAATCTAAAAGATAGATTAATCTATCGTCTCTTTGAAATATTACCCGGTTTCCTGAGTCTTACTACACTGGGGCTTGCTTTCTTCTTTTCCTGGCGTCGGCCAATTTGGGCGGCTGTTTTTATTATTCTTTTTGATATCTACTGGGTGATTAAGATAGTCTATCTTCTTATCCATCAAATATATTGCTACCGTCGGATGGCAGGTTTTTTAAAAACCAACTGGCTGAAAAAATTAGAACGATATCCCGCCTGGCGGAATATCTACCATCTCGTTATTCTCCCGGTTGCCCAAGAAAGCTGGCAGATAGTAGATGACACCCTAGCCTCCTTGAAAAATACTCGGTATCCTAAGGA
>JAGYMG010000005.1 GCA_018400675.1 bacterium | reverse complement strand
AATCTAAATACTCTTTCAGAAAATCCTTTGAAGTTTTTAAGCTTGGTTTTTTTCTAGCCCTATATTCTCTTTCATAACAATATTTACAATTAAGGTTACAGCCCAAATAAGGTTTTACCAATAAAAGACCCATATTTTAACAAATGTATTATTTTATTTAATAACTAAACAATGTGCGGCTCATCTTGGTGACTTTCATCTACATGGGACATATCACTATGGTCACCCCAATCACTATGAGCATCATCGTTATGGTTAAACCAATCGCTATGACTAGTATCATTATGATCCGACCAATTACTATGACTAGTGTTGTTATGGTTTGACCAATCACTATGAGCCTCGTCTGAATAATCAGTATACGTGTCCCACCAGTTGGAATGATTATTCCAATCACCGTGAAATATAAACCACCAATTCGTATGGTCGGAATAAGCATCGTAAGTGTTAGACCAATTGTCCCAATCGTGATGACGGGCATCAGAGTGGTTATTCCAATCATCATGAGATGTATTGGAATGGTTAGACCAGTCATCATGAGAACCATCGGAGTGATTTGACCAATCACTGTGGGGAGAGTCTAAATAGCCTTCTCCCCCAACATCACCATGAGCTGCATCATCATGATCGCTCCAATCGCTATAATCACTATCACTATGGGGAACATCACTATACGATGTATCGGAATGATTGTCCCAATCATCGTGGGAGCTGTTGGAATGATTGCTCCAATTGTCATGGGAGCTGTTGGAATGATTGCTCCAATCATCGTGGGAGCTGTTGGAATGATTACTCCAATCATCGTGGGAACTGTTGGAATGATTACTCCAATTGTCATGATCATCTCTGTGATCTGAATGATCATCGTGGTCTGACCAGTCACCATAGCTATCGGCATGAGGAGCATTTGTCCAATCAGTATGATCATCATGACTGTCTTTATGAGGATATATACCTGAATCAGACCAGTCGCTATGAGAATCATCGTGGTCAGCATAACTTCCCCCGTCGTTATCAGCATGATGATCGGTATGGGGCATACCGCCATCATCATGGTCACCATAGTCATCGTGACCATCGTCGTGATCAGAATAATTACTATGAGCAGTATTGTCGTGGTTAGACCAGTTGGTATGAGCAGTATTGTCGTGGTTAGACCAGTTGGTATGTGAGGAATCATTGTGGTCAGAATAATCACCATGAGAGGTGTCGTTGTGGTCGCTGTAATCCGAATGACTACCTCCTTGATCAGAATGAGGAGCATCAGAGTGACTAGTGTCATTATGGTCCGACCAATCGTTATGGGCAGAATCAGAATGGGCTGAGTCTTCGTGAGCAATATCAGTATGAGCTACATCGTCATGCCATTTAGTTTTTCCACCCCCTTGACGAGTATAATGAACCCATTTCCCCTCCAGCCAAAGATATCCTTGATTGCCTAAATCAGAAATTGTTTCAAAGGGCAAAACTCTCTCTGAGCCTAATTCATCAATATAGTGCAAATTACTACCTTCAACCCAAAAATAACCGGGTGTACCATTAACGCCGGTAGCATTTCCTTCTTGAGCTCTTTCCAATCCATTAATATCTATATAACGGACCTCTGAACCCTGAATCCAAATATAGCCTGACTTAGCCATATGTTCTTTGTTTAATCTTTAGTCAAATAGGTCTGTTCCTACCGGGATTTTTAATCGGCTGTTTGCTTTAAGGGATCCTTGAATAGTAAGATCTCCCTGCTTAGTTTGAGGGGTTATTCCTACATTCAAAGGAGTTGCCACGTTTCCTCCTGGAGGAGGAGAACTAGGCTCATTCCAGCTCGCTGCTCCAGCCTGGGGAATTTTTGAAAAACCAAAAATCTTACCTACGGCTAAAACACCTGTGGCTGTCAGCAAAATCTTTAAAAATTTTCTCCTATTCTTTTCCATTTCTTTCTTCAGAGTTAGATTCCTCTTCTAAAGCTTTTTCCTCGGCATCTTTAAGCTCTTTTTCTATCTCTTTTCTCCCTTTCTTATATTCACCTTTTACCCTCCCTAAGGTTTTAGCTAATTCTGGGATTTCCTTAACCCCGAAGAAAACAACAGCTACAACCATTATAATAATTATTATTTCGCCAATACCTAACATTTTTTTTATTGCATTAAAATCTTAGTGAAAAATCGACTTTTAAATTTTATTTAACCTCAAAATTAATTGTGTTTTTCTCTTGATCATCCAAAAAAACTTTTAGGAGATATCTCCCTTTTTCGTCTGGAGCCTTGATGCAACAGGAACCAAAATGAGTCGTCTCAATTTCTAATTCTGGCGTGTCTATATCCTGCGGTAGCTTATTTTCTTCCTCAAGAACTTGATAAGTCAACCTTACTTTATCTGAGCCAGGGGCAAAGGCTATCTCTCCTTCTATCCTTATTAAATCCCCTGAGTTAAAAGACAATGTCTCAATAGTTTTCTCCTCGCTAGAGTCACTGCCGGGAATAAATTTCATCAGAGAAAGAGAAACTATGTTGTTAGATTCTTCTACTCCTTCCTCCTTTGGAAAATTATTTTTAGCCATAAATTTTTGATTTGACATCACCAAATAATAGGTAAGGCCAAAAACGATTAGAATAAAGACAAAAATGGAAACAAATATTAAAGATTGTTTAGCCATAAAATTGGATTAATTTATTTCCCAAGATTCGACTTTTTATTTTCTCCCCTAATGGCTAGACGGTAACCTAAGAAATAAAGACCAGCTAAGGGAAGGAATAAAAGTAACATTGTAACCCCCGTCCCATCTGGAGTTATTATAGCAGAGAATAACAAAAAACCCAAAAAGATATACTTATATTTTTCTTTCCAAAAAGAGCTACTAATCAGACCGAATCGGCTTAATAAAACCATCAGAATCGGTATCTGGAACATAATGCCCACAGACAGAACAAGGATAAAGGTTAGACTCACGAAATCGTAAGCTGTAAAAAAGAGGGAAGCTCCTAAGACAGAAGCAAAAGAATAAAGGATATTAAAGCTAGAAGGGACCAAAAAGAAATAAGCAAAAGAACATCCTAAAATGAATAATATACCCGAAAAGAGTACTGTTTGGAGAATTCTTTTCTTCTCTTTACCATAAAGACCCGGGGAAATAAATCTAATAAATTGATAAATAAAAAGAGGGAAGGTGATAACAAAGGCTAGCAAAAAACTGAGCATTACCTCTGCTAAAAATGCATTCAAAGGGTCAAGGACGACTATATTAACTTCGGCTGGCAGTAAGCTTTCTTCAAGATAATTAAATATTTGAACACTAAAAGAATAAAAGCTAGGTAAGGGTAAAAATATTCTACTGCCTAAAAAGGCAATTTCTTTTAGATTAAAACTTAGAAAAAAAAGAGTAAAACCTAAAAAAAAATAAACCCAGAGAAGAAAACTTTTGAAAAATTCTTTTATTTCCTCAAATAAATTCATGGAAGCGAATTATTTTGAATTAAGGCATTCCCCCTCTATTTCTAAATTAAAGAACAAGTCCCTCCTTATTGAGGGGCTTTCTCTTCCCATTCCGGCAAGGCAGCACTGAGCGTAATTTGTTTGGTTTTTGTACAAGTACCAATGTCATCAGTTATTTGAAGGGAAACATCATAACTGCCCGCCTCGTTAAATTTAATTTGAGGGTTTTCCGTTGTCTCCGTGGTTGATGTTCCTACAAATTCAGCTTCCGGAGGCAAAGTCCAAAGGAAAGCATTACCAGAACAGGATATTGAGTTATTAGAAACATCATAACAGGTACTTTCGTCAAACAACTGGATAACTTCGTTAACGCTGGGGGATTCAGGCGACCAACTAAAATCAGGCTGAGGCAGAGCGTGAAGGGGAGTATTAAGAGAAGGACCATTAACCCAGCCAGAATCAGCTCCATTATTATCCCATACCTTTACCCTCCAGTAATAAGTAGCGTTATAAGAAAAAGAGTAAATAGGTGTAAAAGATTCTGAAAGCGAATTAACCTTACCCGAATCCACAGCTGGTGAGAAAAAATCGCTATTATCATCTATCTGGACTCTGTAGTAGTCTTGAAAATCATCTGGATCAATATCACTAAAATTCCAGGAAAACTGGGTAGGCAGAGAATAATAACAATAATCAAGGGGTTGAGGATTGTTAGGCGTGGCTATAGGCGGGTTATTGAAGGACATCGTGGTTTTCACGCTATAATCAGCAGTAGCACACCAATCTCCACTCTCCGGGTTATTACAGTTAAAACTAATCCAACCAACAACAGCATCACTCCAGGCCCAACCTCTAAATTCTGGCGGACTAACCGAATTATCTATTACTACCCCGTAATTACTACCATTTAGCTTTATCCATCCATCCCAGCCATCGCCATAAGCTAAAACCCTAGCCCAACCAGAAACTTCGTGCGTCGCTAAATCAACCCTGGCTTCGCAAGTCCCTGAAGGACAACCTGCAAGATCGGCCTGGTTAAAACTAATCCAACCAATGTTCTCTGACCAGGCATAGCCAGAGAATAGACCAGTTGTTTCATCAATGTTTACACCATAGTCTACTGAGCCTCCGCCGGAAGTATTATTAAAACTAATCCAACCAATGTTCTCTGACCAGGCATAACCATACACATTATCACCAGAACCAGCCTTAACTTCGTCCATTCCTAAATAAATAAAGGCGAATAAAGCAGAAATAGCCAAAAAGCCTAAAAATAACGAAAGTAATAATTTATTCTTGTTACCCATAGAGGTTTATAAGATAAATCGCTTATTGCCTTATTCTATTTCGGTTTAATCACTTCGTCAATAACACCGTATTTCTTAGCCTCTTCAGAGGAGAGGTAAAAATCCCTGTCTGTGTCTTTTTCAATCTTCTTGAGAGCCTGACTCGTGTGCTTGGAGAGTATTTCATTCAATTTCCCCTTTACTTTCAATATTTGTTTAGCCTCAATCTCAATGTCCGCTGCCTGGCCTTTTATGCCACCCGCTACTTGGTGCAGAAGAATTTCTGCATTAGGCAGAGCAAATCGCTTGCCTTTCTGGCCGCTAGCTAATAGGGTGGCTCCCATAGAGGCTGCCATACCAATACAGATAGTAGAAACATCACAATCTACATACTGCATTGTGTCATAGATAGCCAACCCGGCCGTTACTGAACCGCCGGGACTGTTGATATAAAGCTTAATGTCTCTATTGGGATCCTTAGAGGCCAGAAAGAGAATCTGAGCAATAACCAGATTGGCTACACTGTCATTAATAAGACCAGCTAAAAAAACAATCCGCTCTTCCAATAAACGGGAATAGATATCATAGACTCTTTCTCCTCTGTTTGATTTTTCAACAATGGATGGTACTAAAGGCATAATTAATTATTTCCCTGTCTTAATCCTTAAGCCTAAGGGTTGGATATCGGGATTAATTATTGGGAAAAACTTTCTAATTTTTCAAGGATTTTTCTATTGTAAATCGCGCTTCTATTATAATCTCTTAATCTCTCAATATCAATCTTGCCCTGATGCTCCTTGTCGGGATAGTTATCCATTATCCGTTGCACCTCCTGAGAAATTTCTTCTTCACTCACCTGGATGCCCTCCTGCTTACCAATTTCTCGAAGAACTAAAAAAGCCTTAACTCTTTTCCGCGCCTGATCGAGAAAAGAATCTTTAAGTTCTGCTGCTGTCTTCTTGGCCTGCTTTAAATACTCTTCAAAGGAGAGTTTAAAATTATTCTTTACTTTTTCCTTAAGATCAGCCAAGAGATATTCCTTTTCTGACTCCACCAACGAGGTTGGCGGTTCGCATTCAGATGCCTGGACTATTTTTTCCAATATTGCGTCTCTTAATCTCTGCTGCTCTTTTGATTCTTTATTCTTTTTAAGCTCGCTCCTCAGCTGGTTTTTCAAGTCTAAAAGGCTGTTCATGTTAGGAAATGTTTGAGCAAAAGCATCGTTCAATTCCGGCAATGCCATTTGCTGGAGAGACTCCAGCCGTACTTTAAAATCAACCTTCTGGCCAGCTAAGTTTTTATTAACATAATCTTTGGGGAAATCAATCGCAAATTCTTTTTCCTCGCCTACTTGCATCCCTTCTAATTCCTTTTCAAAGCCGGGAACAAAATGGCCTTCGCCTAAGACAAACTTATCTTTGTAGGGTTTACCTGCTGTAAATTTGGGGCTGCTGTATTCAATGCTGATAAAATCACCCGGCTGGGCAGCTCTCTCTAGCGGACTAAAGCTGGCTTTTGATTTTCTTAACCATTCCAGGGTTTCTTCTAATTCCTTATCGCTAACCGTTACTTCTTTTTTCTTTACTGTTGCAGCTATCTCTTTATAGTCCGGCAGTTTAATCTCGGAAAGAATAGACACCTTAGCCTTAAACTTAAAAGGATTATTTTTAGCCAGCTTAATAATCTGGATCTCCGGATTAGCTATGGGCTCTATCTTGTGCTCGGCCAACGCCTGAGGATACTTGTCTTTTACCGCTAACTCAGCTGCTGACTGGATAATTTTGTCTTTACCTATCTCTTGCTCTAAGACTGCTCTGGGAATATTACCCTTCCGGAAGCCTCTTATTTCCTTATCCTGGGACAAAACTGAAATAGCCTTGTCTAAATAAGGCTCAAATTCTTCCCAGGGAATCTCAAAAGATATTTCAAGATTAGATTTGTCTTTTTTTTCTATGTTTATATTCATTATATAATTATTGGTTATTTTCAACTAAGGAAAGGGGAGTGTATATAGAATAAACTCCCCCTATTTATTATCTCTAAAGAAATATTAAGCTTGTTTTTGGCACTGTTGGCAATACTGAGCCTGAGGATAGACTTGTAGTCGTTCTGGGGCAATAGGATTATGGCACTGCTCGCAGAGACCATATTTGCCTTTTTTAATCTTAGCCAGGGCCTGATCAACTTTCTTTAACTCCAATTCCAAAGCATGTTCTACTGGAAGGAGGTTAGTATATTCTTCCACCTCGTCTGCCTCTTCTTCCAAGTTGCCACCATTAAATTCCGGATAACGTGTGTCCCAATCTCCTTCCGGTTTTTTGTCTTTTTGGGAAAAGCTGCTTAATCTTTGCTCAAGGTTTTCTTTTTCTTTGTTAAGTTTTTCCCTTAAGTGTTCTATTAGTGCTTTATCCATATCTTAAAAATAATTAACAGCCAAGAGATAGATAGCTATAGCCACAGCTAAGACTAAAAGTATAATCAAGAAGCGCATCAATAGCTTTTCCTGAGAGGACTGTTTTTTGGGGATGGGACGGAAGACTACTTTCCCTCCGGGTTCTTCCAGATTAAAAAGTTCATTTTCTGCTTGGCTAAGCTTTCCTTCGTCTTTTTCAGTTTTATCATTTTCTATTTTTGACAAGAACTCCTTTCGCTCCCGCTCTTCTTCTTCTGAAGCCGTGCCCAATTGTTTTAAAATTCTTTCTTTGACAAGGTCGTCTCCATTTCTTTCCCCCATGCTTTTCTCAACGGTCTCTCTTATTCTTTCTTTCAAGCCTTCGTCGTCTTTTTCTTCTTCTTCTTTTTCTTCTTTTTTTTCTTCTCCTTCTTTAGGCGCTTCTTCTTTTCTCCTTTCTCTTTCCAATACTGCTGATCGCTGGGCTATTTTTTCTTTTATCTCACTTATTATCTTCTC
Organism: bacterium; assembly: GCA_018400675.1. Taxonomy (GTDB): domain Bacteria; phylum Patescibacteriota; class Minisyncoccia; order Minisyncoccales; family CG1-02-41-26; genus M55B113. The sequence goes on along the minus strand of JAGYMG010000005.1, from coordinate 14,800 downwards.
TTTGTCTTTTTGCATTTCTGCTTCGCTCTCTTTCAGTTCCTCAGCTGCTTCGGGTTCTTCGGGTTCTTCGGACTCCTTTTTGACATCCTCTTCACTTCTTGGCTGAGGCTCTTTTCTCCTTCTCTCTCCATCCTCCTGCTCAGATTTCTCTTCGACTATCTCTTTAGCCGCCCCAGCCATTGCCTCCTCCCCAACTGCTGACGGCTCAGATACTTGTTTCTCTTTTTCACTCTCTTCTCTCGGAGAATTGTCTAATTCCAGTATAGCTGCTTTCACTTTTTCTTTCTCGGCAATTATCTCCCGACATTGACGGTCTAAATTTTCTGTTTCCTCTTTTATCTTTTTCCTCTCTTGTTCTAAATTCCATCTTTCTTTTTCAATAGACTCGCGCGCTTTCTCTAGTTCCCATCTTTTTTGTTTAACGTCTTTTATCTCCTGGAGAGATAATTCTTTCTCTTCTTCCTTTCCCATCGTCTTAACCTGACCCTCTATCTCCCTCTCCTCTGCTAAAACATTCTCCAAGCGGGAGGCAATCTCTTCGTCTTCCTTCCTCAAATCCACCTTTTCAGCCAATAGGGGAGCTAGCTGGAGATCCAAGAGTTCTATTTCTTTCTCCAGTTTTTTCTTTTCTTGCTCCAAGCGCAGTTTTTCTTTTTGAGAGAGTAATGCTTCTTTTTTCTCTTTTATCTTTTTTTCTTTTTTTGAAATTTCGTAGAGCTGCAGATTAACATCTCTAATTTGTTTGTTAACTTTTTCTATTTCTTCTGACCGAGACCATTCGCTCTTTTCTACTTCTCTTATTCTTTTCTCTAGCCCCCATCTTTCTTTTTCAACCTGATGCTTTTCTCTGGGTTCACTAATCTTTTTTTCTTCCTCCTCAAGCTTTTTCTTCCTTTCTTTCAAATCCTCTGCTTCTTTAATCAGCTCTTCCAGTGATTCCTCCAAAGGCTCTTTCTGAGAAAGGAGGTATTCCTTCTCCGCCTCTAGGGGTGACTTTTGATCCGGGAAAGACTTTAACTGCTTCTCTAAAGCTAAGACCTCTTCTTCCAAGAGTTGAGATTTGTCTTTCTCAATTCTTTTTGTTTTCTCTACTTCTATCTTTTTCTTTTTTTCTTCCATCTCTTTTTTTCTCTCCTCTTCCATTGCTGCTATCCTTCTTTCTTCTTCTTCTTTTTTCTTTTTTTCTTCAGCTAATTTTTCTTTAATCTCTTGGACTATCTTTTCCATCTCTTCTTTTCTTTTCCTTTGCTCCGCCTTTTCTATTTTTGAAGTTTCTGCCTCTTTTTTCTTTAACTCTTGTTTCTTTCTTTCTAATTCTTCTGCCCTGGCTCTTCTTTTTATCTCAGTAATTATCTCTGCCTCTTTTTCTCTTGCCGCTCTCATCTCCTCCTCTTCTTTTTTCTTTTTTTCTTCAGCTAGCCTCTTTTTCTCCTCCTCTTTTTTTCTCATTTCTTCTTCCAAGCGCACCTCCCCTCGTTCTCGCTGTTCTTGTTTTTCCTCCTTACTCTTTTCTTCCCCTTCTCTTTCCATTGCCTTTATCTTCAACATTTCTCTAAAAACCTCACTCCCCATCTCGCCAGCTGAACCTTTATCTAGTGCTTCTTTTTCCTGCTGGGCGTGTTCCAAGTCTCTGGCCATTGTTAGTAACTGACCTTGTTTTAAAATTTCTTCAGCCGAAAGAAAGGAAGACGAGCCACCTTCTTTCTGTTTTGTTGTTTTTGTTTCTTCTTGAGTCATAGATTATAGAATAAAAATCTTATCTTTGTTATTATTCTAACATCTTATTCTCCTTTTGGATATCTCTTTAGCAATATCCTTTTATTCTCTTTCCTATTTTTTGTCTCTACTATCTTTTTTTGGCTTAAAGCCAGCCTCCTTAGCCGAGAGACCAATCTTACCCATCTCGTCAACGCCAATAACTTTTACCGGGATAACATCGCCCACATGAACCAAATCTGTGATTTTGTTTATGCGTTCCGGAACAAACTGAGAGATATGGACCATCCCCTCCTGGCCGGGTAGTATTTCAACAAAAGCCCCAAAATCCAAGATGCGCTTAACCGTGCCTTGATATGTCTCTCCAACCTCTACCTCCTTGGTCAGGTTCTTCACCCATTCTATAGCCTTCTCCCCGGACTCCCTATCCTTAGCAACTACAAACACATCACCGGAGTCTTCAATGTTAATATCCACATTACAGGTATCAATTATTTCATTAATCACCCTGCCGCCGCTGCCAACAACCAACCCTATTTTTTCCGGGTCTATGGCTATCTTTAGGATAATGGGTGCTCTCTTGGTTAAGGTAGGTCTCGGTTGAGCTAAGGTTTTACCTGTTTCAGCAAGTATCTTCAGCCTTGCTTTTTTAGCTTTTATTAAAACCTCTTTTAATATCTTATCATTTATTCCGTCTATTTTTACATCCAACTGAATAGCAGTGATTCCTTTCTCTGTCCCCGCTACTTTAAAATCCATGCCGCCATGACCATCTTCAGGCCCCTGGATATCAGTCAATAATTTATACTGGCCACTAGCACCTTCAACAATCCCCATGGCAATGCCAGCTACCGGATTTTTAATAGGCACGCCCGCATCCATCAAAGAAAGGCTAGATCCAGAGACCGCAGCCATGCTGGTAGAGCCATTAGAAGACAAAACCTCTGAGACTATAAGAATCGTATAAGGAAATTCTTGAAAATCGGGGATAACCGGCCGAAGAGCTTTTTCAGCCAAAGCACCATGACCTATTTCCCGTCGTCCGGGCCCTCTGATAGGACCTGTTTCTCCAGACGAATAAGGGGGGAAATTATAAAAGTGGATAAAATTTTTCTTGCCGGTCAATTCCATCTCGTCCAGAATTTGTCTATCATCAGGAGAACCTAAGGTAATTATTGATAAGACCTTGGTCAAACCGCGGGAAAAAAGACCGGAACCGTGGACTACTGGCAAGAGTGCAACAGCTGTGTCTATCTTCCTAACATCATCCAATCCGCGGCCGTCAGGTCTTTTTTCTTTTTCAAGAATATTATTTTTAAGTGTCTCCTCAAAGACTTCATAAAAAATATTTTCTCCTTGTTTGGTCTTTTCTTTTTTTAATGTTTCTTCCTGGTAATTATCTTCAATAGCTAACCGGAGAGCTTTTTTAAGCTCCTTTAAATCTTCGTCCCTTTTTTTGTTATCCGCTTGATAGACCACAGACTCCAATTTATCTTTTAAGAAATCCTTGACTATTTGCTCTAATGCCTTATCCTGCTCCACTGCGGGCAGGGATGTTTTTTCTTTACCCACCTTGCCGACAATCTCTTTCTGGAAGTCTATTATTTTTTTTAACTGAGGTTTGGCCAGATTAAAGGCTGCTTCAATAACATCTTCTGACAATTCATCGCCCTCAATCTCCATCATATTTATCAGAACATCACCGTCTTTTTCAACGGCTGAAAAAAGAATATCCATCTTGCCTGCTTCTCTTTCTTTAATAGTAGGGTTAATCACTAATTGATCGTCCTGCCGGCCTATCCGCACAGCCGCTACTGGTCCTGCCCAAGGAATTTCAGAAATCGCCAAGCTCAACGATGTGCCTATCAAACCCAACACAGCCGGGTCGTTCTCTTCGTCCCAGGAAAGACACGTGTCCAGTATCTGGACTTCTCTTTTAAAGTTTTTAGGAAAACGCGGTCTGATCGCCCGATCAATGATTCTGGAGATTAAAACCGAATGGTCAGAGGGTCTGCCTTCTCTTTTGACAAAACGCGAGCCCCGAATCCTACCAGCCGCATAATATCTTTCCTCAAAGCGGCAATTAAGAGGAAAGTAGTCTAGCTCTTCTTTTTCCTCTCCTAATTGGGCTACAGCTAAGATAGAGGTTTCTCCATATTGAATAAAGACACAACCGGATGCTCTTTCGGCCAAGCCTCCAATTTCGCAATGGAGATTTTTTTTATTTAATTCAAGATCAAATTTATACATTCTTCCTTAGCAAAAAAGTCTTAGGACTCTTGCCAATATCTATAAACTCATCCGCTGTCTCTTTCAGCTTGGAAGAAGTTGTTTTGCCAAAAGCCATAATCTCAACTCTTTTACCTTTATTTTTTAGATATTCAACCAAAGGGATAAAATCGCCATCGCCAGAACAGAGAACAATAACATCTACTCCTTGAGCAGTCCTAATGGCATCAATGACTATGCCCACATCCCAATCGGCTTTCTTGGCTCCCCCATAAAACTCCTGGAGATCCCTTACTTTTGTTTCTATGCCTAATTTTGTTAGAGCCTCAAAGAAAGGCTTTTCTTCTCCGGTTTTTGTTCTGACAACATAACCAAAAGCTCTGATAAACTTGCGGCCAGAGAGCGCTTTCTTAAGGATATTTTTAAAATTAACCCGGGCATTATAAATATTCTTAGCTGAATGGTAAAGGTTTTGGACATCTATCAACACCTCTACCCTTTGTTCTTTGGGTTTTAATAACATATCACTTTTTATTATTTTTTACTGAGTCCTATTTTTTTCAAAATCGCAGTATATTTTCTTTTATCTTTATTCTGAAGATAATTAAGCAATCTCCTTCTTTTAACAACCATTTTTAACAAGCCTCGTCGGGAATGATTGTCCTTAGGATGCTCCTTTAAATGACCGAGTAATTTTTTAATTTCCTTGCTTAATAAAGAAATCTGGACATCGGCTGAACCAGTGTCCTTATCATGCCCTTGGGTTTCATTAATGATCTTTGTTTTTTCTTCTTTTTTTAACATAAATATATTGTTATTTTACAATTTTTATCCCTCCCGGATTAAGACATTGTGCCCCCACCAGGACTCGAACCTGGAACCAATTGCTTAAGAGGCAACTGCTCTTCCAATTGAGCTACGGGGGCTTCATTCTACAATACAAATAACTGTAGTTGTCCCACTGGGTAAAGCATCCACGAGTGGTACTTTCTTAAAATTACAATAATATCCATTATCTTCTTGCCCCTCACCATCAACAAGAGTGTCCTCTCCTGGATCACAGCTACCCTCCTTAAATACTCCCTCTCCACAATTGGCCACTACTTTAATCTCAGCAGTCGAGTCTGATTGCCCAAACTTTGAATATGTTTCTTCTTCTCCTTCCTCCCCCGTATTTTCTTCTTCGTTAGTAACCTCTCCATCGTCTGTCTCTGGCACACAATAAACAAAATTATATCTTGGACTATTATCATCAGGAACATTACAACACCAGTCTCCACTATCACTTACATAACCACCTGAAGATGTATAAGACGTCCAGCCAGTAGATTTATAGCATTCACCTGACTGAGCTGTCATTCCTCCAGGACAACCTTTACAATAGCCAAGTTCAAAAGTAACCAGTGCCTCTCCCTGACAACTTTCACCATATTCCGGGTAGGGAATACAGGGATGCCATTCTCCGTCATGACATTCGTCCCCCCACCAAAAACCGCCTTGAGCCTCACATTCTTCTTCAGTAAGAGCAACATCGGTTCCTTCGGGCCCACAACCTATTTTTACTTCACCAACAGGAGCAGCATTATCAACAAGGCTTTCAAACTTACAGAACCAGCCATTATCACCCCAAGCACCCTCGTCTATCAGTATTGTGGTTTCTTCTTCTCCCTGAGCAACTAAACACTCATGACTTAAAAGACCCTCGTTCTCAGAACATTCTTCGTAAACTGTTTGAATTTCTCCACCATTTGGATCAGTCTGTTTCTCGTGAATAGTAACATTCCCATTACCACCATTACTACCATTACCCCCAGCACCACCATTGGTCTCGGAGTAATCAATGGGGCAGATAAAGGTGAAACCATCACCCTGGAACCAGTCCTTGATAGGGTTGTCATCTGCCAGGCCAATGGCTGTGAAAAAGGAGCCAATAATAACGTAGGCAGAGAAGATGATTAAGAGACCGATGACGATTGACTTCAGGAGCTGCTTGGCCTTACTCAGCATCTCGGGGTTGGTGCCAGCAAAGAAAAACATTATCCCAGCGATGGCTATCATAAAGATAACCAGGGGAGCCAGAATAATATTTATCATAAAATCAATAATCCCATCGATCATTACAAAGAGGTGGCAGAGCTGACAGGGTTCAGCCACCAAGGCACTCTCGCCTGCGGCTAGATTGTCCTGACCCTTACCGCAGGGCACCAGTCCTTCGTAATGGATCAAACGACCTTGAACGTCTTGATAGTCTCCAGCTGAAACTGATAGAGGCAGCAATAGCTCGGTCAGGGCAAGAGCAAAGAGTAAACAGAGGACAATTTTCTTAAAAGATGACATATCGTTAGCTGATTAGTTATAGTGCCCCCGGTACGACTCGAACGTACAGCCTTGTAGTCCGAAGCTACACGCTCTATCCAATTGAGCTACGGGGGCGATATCTATATTTTTAGCAAAAAAACAGGCTCAAATCAAGATCCGCTTAATTGAAAAAAGTTATTTTTTCAGCCATAATGGCAATAGCTATGGATATTCCAAAAGAAATAAAAATAATTATTGGCCGGCTCAAAGAAAATAACTACCAAGCCCATGTCGTTGGTGGCTGTGTGAGGGATGGGTTAAGAGGCGTTGAGCCCAAAGATTGGGATATAGCTACTAATGCCACACCCCAGACCATTAGTAGAATATTCCCTCAGAGTTATTCTAATAATAAATTTGGAACGGTTACTGTTTTAACCCGATCAAAGAAAGATAGTCTCAAGGCAGTAGAAATCACTCCCTATCGTATCGATGAAGCATACAGTGACAAGAGACACCCCGATAAAATAAAATGGGCTGAAACAATAACAGAAGATCTTAGCCGCCGGGATTTTACAATCAATGCTATGGCTATGGACATTGAGACACAGCTCTCAATAGAGCCTAGCCCCTTAGGACAGTTCTACGGGAAATCAGCTGGTGGCATTTATCCAGGGATAGAAACAAACATCGCCATTATTGACCCCTTCCAAGGACAGGGTGACCTCAAAAATAAAATAATCCGCACCGTAGGCAAGCCAGAGAAAAGATTTTCAGAAGACGCTCTGAGATTGATGCGCGCTGTTCGCTTTGCAGTTACCTTAGAAAAAAATACCATATGGATCATTGAAGAAAAAACCAAGCAGGCTATTAAGCATAAGGCTGCCAGCTTAGCTGCAATATCTCAAGAGAGAATTCGGGAGGAATTAATAAAGATTATTATGTCAACTAATGGCGCCCGGGGGATAGAGCTTTTAAGAAGACTAAAGCTGTTAGAATATATTATCCCTGAATTGGAACAAGGTTTTGCTGTGGGCCAGAATAAACATCACATCTATCAAATCTACCAACACAATCTCTTGAGCCTCAACTATGCCTGCCAGAAGAGTTATTCCCAACACGTTCGCTTGGCTGCTCTACTCCATGACATAGCCAAGCCCAAGACAAAAGAAGGAGAAGGACTAGACTCTACTTTTTACAACCATGAGGTTATCGGAGCAAGAATGACTAAAAAAATACTCCAGCGATTAAAATTCCCTGGCAAGGATATCCAAAAAATAGTCACCCTCGTCAGGTATCACCTTTTTTACTACAACGTGGATGAGGTAGGAGAGTCTTCTGTCAGAAAGTTAATACGTCAGGTTGGACAGGACAATATGCCCGAACTCATCCAACTCAGAACCTGCGATCGGATCGGCTCTGGCGTACCCAAGGCAAAACCCTATAAACTAAGACATCTGGAATATCTTATTGATAAGGTTTCCCAGGATCCTATCAGCGTGGAAAAACTCAAGATTAACGGTAATGCAATAATGAAATTACTCAAGACACAACCCGGTCCCCGCATAGGCGAAATATTAGATATTCTTTTAAGCGAGATATTAGAAAAACCAGCATATAATTCAAAAAAATACCTAACAACAAGAGTAAAAGCATTATCGTCTCTGGAAGACAAAGAATATAAAAAAATACTCAAAGAGGCTAGAAAAAAAATAAAAACAGTTCAATTCAAGAGAGATAAGATGACCAAACAGAAATATTGGATCAGTTAATATCCCTGATAACGGGCTGTAGTGTCAGCAGTAGCACGAGTCCTTCGGGAGGATTTAGGCCCGGTGCAAATCCGGGCAGCCCGATAAAATCGCAATATCCGGGCTTGTAGTTCAAAGGTAGAACACTGCTCTCGCATAGCAGAAATATGGGTTCGATTCCCATCAAGTCCATTAATTAGTTATGTCTATAACGAGCAGAAAAGAAATAGGCCAACGAGGAGAAGATATCGCCACCCGTTATTTAGAGAGCAAAGGCTACAATGTTAGAGAAAGAAATTATCAGAGGAAAATAGGGGAGATTGATGTTATTGCTGAAAAGAAAAGAAAAATTATCTTTGTTGAAGTGAAAGCAATCCGTGCTAAGCAAGGATTCCAGCCTGAAGATCATTTGGATTATAAAAAGCAGCACAAGCTGATTCAGCTTTCCCGGGTCTATCTCAGACAAAAAAGACTCCAGCCAACGAATGGTTGGCAAATTGATTTAATTGCTCTACGGTTTAACCCCAAAGAAGGATACAGCCTTAAACATTACCCCAATGTCCTGGCAGATAATTATTAACATTGACAAAGCTTTATTCCCCTGATATTATTAAGAGTAGAAAGTCCGTCTTAACAAGCGGACATTTATTAAATTAAACAAGATATATGGATTTAAAAGTTTTAACATCAGCTGTTATGGAAATCGCTGAAGAAAGAGGCATCCCTGAAAAAATAGTTATTCAGATTATTGGAGATGCTATTGCTTCAGCCTACAAAAAAGAATATGGCAAGAAAAAACAAAAGATAACGGCCAGTTTTGAACCAAAAAATGGGACTGTTACTTTTTGGCAGATAAAACAGATTGTGGATGAAGGTATGATTTTTTCTGAAGCAGAAATTGAGGAGTTAAACAAGGAAAAAGACGAAGGGAAGAAAAAAGATACACCAGAAGGAGAGGAAGAAAAAAAGATCCGTTTTAATCCAGAACGCCATATTATGATTGAGGAAGCTAAAAAAATTGACCCTAAGGCTAAGCTGGATGAAGAGTTAAAAATTCCTTTGGCAGAAAAAAAAGATTTTGGCCGTATTGCTACTCAAACAGCCAAACAGGTGATTCTTCAAAAGATTAAAGAAGCTGAAAGAGAAAACATTCTTAGCGAGTTTAAGGCAAAAGAAGGAGAAATTGTTTCGGGCATTGTCCAGAGGATAGAATCAGATTCTGTTTTCTTAGATGTGGGCAAAACATCGGGTATTCTGCCTCGCTCAGAACAAATCCCAGGAGAATTTTATAAGCCAGGTCAGCGCTTGAAGCTGTATGTTTTAAAAGTAGAAGAAAGCCCTAAGGGGCCTGTTATTTTTCTTTCTCGCGCTTACCCTAAAATCATCTCCAAGCTCTTTGAGCTAGAAGCTCCAGAAATATCATCTAAGCAAGTACTCATTAAATCAATTGCCCGGGAGCCGGGCTCAAGAACAAAAATTGCTGTTACTACGGACGAGGAAGGCATTGATCCTATTGGCAGTTGTGTTGGTCAGCGAGGCACAAGAATCTTAGCTGTTATTAATGAGTTAGGCGGAGAAAAAATTGATGTTGTTGAATGGTCAGAAGACCCAGAAGAATATCTCCGCAACGCTCTTTCTCCAGCCAAGATAATGGAAATAAAAATAATGCCCAAGAATAAAGCTCTGGCTATTGTCCCCGAAGACCAGCTTTCTTTGGCTATTGGCAAGAATGGCCAGAACGTGCGATTAGGTGCTAAATTGACTGGTTGGAAAATTGATGTCAAAACAACCGAACAACTAGAACAAGAAGGAGAGGAAGAGATAGAAGAAGAGGAGAAAGAAAAGAACGAAGATCAAGAAGAAAAAAAAGAAAAAACAGAAAAAAAGGAAAAAGCAGGGAAAGCAAAGCAAGAAACAAAAAAGGGAAAGAAAAAGAAAACTAAAGAAAAGTCTCCAGAAGAAAAAGAAGAAGAGCCAGTCGAAAAATAGTTTTTATGACGGCTAAATTACATTCTGCTTGTCTCCAAGGGCTCAACCCTCAATTAATTGAAGTAGAAATAGCCATCTCCCCCGGACTAAGAGTTTTTAATATCGTTGGACTACCTGATAAGGCTGTCGAAGAAGCAAAGGAACGCACTGCCGCTGCTATAAAAAGTCTTAATCTTTCTCCTCCCTACAGCCAATCCCAGAGAGTCTTGGTTAATTTGGCTCCGGCCGACCTCAAGAAAAAAGGTAGTTTATATGATCTCCCTATCGCTCTGGGTTATCTGCTCAGTTCAGATCAAATAAAATTTAATCCCGCAGAACGGCTGATAGTTGGCGAACTCGCTTTAGACGGCTCCCTCAGACCAATCAAGGGAGCCCTTTCTTTTGCTCTCCTTGCCCAGAAAAATAAATTTCAAGAAATTATCCTGCCCTGGCAGAATGCCCCAGAGGCAGCTTTAGTAAATTACAACCAAGACAACAATCTCAAGATAGTGCCCATCAATACTCTTAAAGAAGCTATTGCTTATACAGAGGGAAGAACAAAGATTGACTCGTTTAGAATAGAAAAAGAAAAACTTATAACTGATAAGGATTATGAAATAGATATTGCCTGGATCAAGGGGCAGGAGAATGCTAAACGGGCTTTAGAAATATCAGCAGCCGGTGGCCACAGTCTTTTTATGGAGGGACCGCCGGGGGCAGGTAAGACATTGTTAGCGAAGTCTATTGTCACCATCCTGCCAGAATTAAATTTTAAGGAAGTTGTAGAATTGACTAAGATTTATTCTTCGGCCGGATTATTGCCGGAACAATCCCTGATGACCAAGAGACCTTTCCGTAGTCCTCATCACAGTGCTTCCCCAGCCGCCCTTTTGGGAGGTGGCAACCCACCCCAGCCCGGCGAGATAACCTTAGCCCATCGGGGTATGCTTTTCTTGGATGAATTCCCTGAATTCCCTCGCGATGTCTTAGAAGGGTTAAGGCAGCCCTTAGAAGAAAAAAGAATAACTATCGCTAGGAAGGGCTGCTCTTATAATTTCCCCGCTGGCTTCAGCCTTATTGCCGCTGCTAATCCTTGCCCCTGCGGCTATTATAACGATCCCGAGAGGGAATGTACCTGTAGCCTTACTCAAATTAATAGCTATCGAAAAAAATTCTCTGGCCCCTTGATGGATAGAATGGATATTTTTATTTATGTCCCTGCTCTCAAGTATGACAAACTAGTCTCTCCTGACAGCCAGTCCTTGAGCCAGAGAATAAGAGAAAGAGTCCAAAGAGCCCGAGTAATAGCAAGGGAAAGGTTCCAGGAAGAAGGAATAAGCCTGAACGCCGAGATGAATATCCAACAATTAAAGAAATACTGCTCTTTAGATTCGCAGTCCAATAGACTCTTAAAACAGTTTGTTGACTCAGGGCAATTATCAGCTCGAGGCTATCACCGGGTTCTAAAAACAGCCCGGACTATTGCCGATCTAGAAGAACAAGAAAAAATATCCTTTAATAATGTTGCTGAAGCAACATCCTATCGCCTGAGAAGAGAAAAATAATCAGCCAAAAGAAAAAGAGACTGATGACAAGTCTCTTTTTTTTAATAGTTCTCTCTGAGCTATTTTTTATTATTGACCAAGCTGAGAACCTACCTGATATCTAGCAAACGGATTTTCGGCAAAGATAACATCAAAATGAAGATGACAGCCGCGGTAACCGCTAGGGACGGTATAACCCGTACAGCCAACATATCCAATAATTTGTCCTTGGAATACTTTCTGGCCAACATCAACGACACTCTTTGAGAGATGACCATAATAAGTAATAACTCCGTTGGGGTGGCTTATCCTGACAAAGTTGCCTCCTAACTGAGTATAGCCTTTTTTCTGGACCAGCCCTCCAGCAGCAGCAAAGACAGGATCACCACAGCGATTATTGGAAAAATCAATAGCGTTATACCAGTGAAGACCTTGGCTAATACGGCAGGGAGAGGGAATAGGACAGATAAAAAAGCTGTCGGCTAACGGCACTGACTGATAACTTACTGTATTAACAGTTGGTTTTTTGCCGTCAGGAATAATAAGCTTATCACCGGGATAGATAGCCTTTTCGTCAAAGATATTATTAAAATTAAGGATTGCTTTAAGATCAGCTTGATATATTTCTGCTATTTCGCTTAGAGTATCTCTTTCTCTGACAATATGCAGAGCCCCAGAAACAGGTAGAATAATTAATTTCTGTCCCGGGCTGATTGTTGAGTTTTTGTTTAAATCATTAGCCCAGAGAATTGTGTTTAAACTAATCTCAAATTGTTCAGCAACAGAGGAAAGACTATCGCCTTTCTGGACCAGATATTCAGTTATCTCTGCCGTTTTACCAATACCCCATGACCCTAAAACAGCGCCAGAGATACTAAAAGGAGGAGCTACGGCGCTAAGCTGCTCCCCCCTAACAATATTAAGACTTAAGTCTGCTGAAGATAAATTGTTGCCCCCAGACAAATATTGACTTTCATCAAGTAATTCTGCCCCATCGCCAAGGCTGGGGGAAGAAAGATTGTTGAATTCAGCGCTAGAGCTAAAGAAAAACAGGCTTATTACAATCAAAAAAGAAAGAGGCAGTAAATAGAAAAGAGGAGCTTTTGAATATCTCCTTATTTTTCTTCTAATAAGTTGTGTTTGTTTAGAAATAGGTTATTCTAATCGTTAAATCCTCCTGAAAAACAAAAACTGGCTTATATAATCTTATGTTATTATTGTAAGAAGATTATTTACCCTGTCAAGCCCTAAATGCTATAATTTAGACAATTATTGTTATTAAAATGAATCTCAAAAAATCAGCTCTTAATATGCTCAGGGACCAGCGTCTCCGACCCTTAAAAAGGTTGGGCCAGAATTTTTTAATTAATCCCGAAGCCATAAATAAAATACTGGAAGCAGCCGAGCTCAATAAGAAAGATCTTGTGTTGGAGATAGGAGCTGGAACCGGCTTAATCACTCAAGCAATAGCTGGAAAAGCCAGCAAGGTTATTGCTTTAGAAAAAGACCCTCGCTTGTGCACCTTGCTAGAAAAAGCCGTAGAAGAAGAAAAGATAAAAAATATAGAGTTGATTCAGAAAGATGTGCTTAACTTTTCTCTCGATTCTTTTAAGGGAAAAGAATACAAAGTTATCGCTAATCTCCCTTATTATATCACCGCCCCCACTATCAGGAAATTATTGGAGACACCCTTCAGTCCTGTTCTGATAGTCTTAATCATCCAAAAAGAAGTAGCCCAAAGAATTCTAGCCAGACCTCAGACCAAAAATAAGAAAACCTCTAAACTAACTGTCTTTACCCAGCTTTATGCAGAAACAGAGCTTATCGGTTATCTTGCTAAAGATAGTTTCTGGCCCCAGCCACAAGTGGATGCAGCTATTATAAGGATAACCCCTAATAATCGTTTCCTTGGCTCATCTCCTCGTTTTAAAAAAAACTTCGGCCAGATTGTTAAAGCTGGTTTTAACCAGCCCCGGAAACAATTAGCTAATAACATCTCTTGCTCTCTTAAACAACCTAAAGAAAGAGTTGCTCGCTGGTTAAAAAATAATCACATAGAGCCCGAACAGAGAGCTGAGTCATTGGCAATATCAGACTGGATAAGGCTGGCTAAAAAATTTTCAAAATTATAAAGAAATATGATATACTTATTTAATCTTTTTTACTGCCAGATAATATGAATAAGAAATTTTTTCTCTTTTTTGTCTTGATTATTTTTCTTTTATTCTCTTTTAGATTTGGTGACGCTGCGACCCCGCTCAGCGCACAGTGGTTTGCAGAAGGCATGGTAAATATCCTCCAAGGCATCGCCAACGGCCTTTTGGATTTTTCTTTTTCCATCTTAGAAGCAGTTATTTCAGAAGATTTTGTTGGCGTGAAGTTTACTGACAACGATCTGGTTAATGCTGGTTGGAGCATAATGCGTGATTTTGGCAATATTATCATTGTCCTCGCCCTTATTATTATTGCCTTAGCAACGATCTTGGATATTAAAGAATACCAAGCTCAAAAAACAATTCCCATATTAATCCTGGTAGCTCTCCTGGTTAATTTCAGCCCTGTCATCTGCGGTGTATTTATTGACGCCTCCAACATAATAATGCTTAATTTTTTAGAGGCTGGCTTCCCGCACCAGATGAAAACAGGGGTTTTAGAAGAGGGCCTATCCACCCTGCCCCAACCCGAAGAAGCAGCTGAGACTCAACTAGGAATAGGGGAATCTTTTCTTTTTCTCTTTTTCAGCATTATTGCTAGTTCTGTTGTCTTAGTTTATGCCTTGATTTTTATACTCCGCTATATTGCCCTCTGGCTATTAATTATTTTTTCACCCCTGGCCTTTGTTTTTTACATTTTGCCTTTCACCAGAAAATACTTTAAGCAATGGGTTAATCAATTTCTCCAGTGGACATTCATTGGGGTGTCAATGTCTATTATTCTTTTTCTTTTAGCAAAGATGCAAGAGGTTTCAATATTAATCCAGCCAGACACAGGAGGAAAGTTTTACGGGCTTATGGCCCGCGGCATAGCCCCTGTTATTTTCCTTGTCGCCGGATTCTTCGCTTCCCTGCAAACTGGCGCTGTCGGAGCTAGCGCTATCACCAGCTTTGCTAGCCAAAAAGCAAGACAAACTGGTCGCTGGGGATGGAGAAAGACGGGTGGAGCAGCTCTCGATCAAGCTGAAAAAGCTCGCCTGGCAGCTGGAAGAGGAGCTAAGGCCGGTGCAAAATATTTAGCCCGAGAAGGAGGAACAACTGCAGCCGCTTGCTCCTTTTCAATTTTTAGTTTATCCTGTATTGG
>JAGYMG010000049.1 GCA_018400675.1 bacterium | reverse complement strand
TGGCTATTATTATTGTTTTATTAATCCTTATTTAATATGCCTGAATTACCAGAGGTGGAAACAATAGTGAGATATCTCCAAAAAAAGATTATTAAAAGAAAGATTAAAAGAATCTGGACGGATTTTCCCAAGATGATAAAAGAACCGGCTGACTTGAAAGAGTTTAAGAGAAAAATAAAAGATAAAACAATACTGGGTATCAGGAGAAAAGGGAAGAACATTATTTTTCAATTGTCAGCAGGATATTACCTCCTGATTCATCAGAAATTAACCGGTCATCTGCTCTACGATGGTCAATGGGAAAGAAAGAACAAGGAATGGCAGGCGACTAAACAAGGGGCTATCCAAGACGATCCAGCTAATAGGTTTATTCACCTTATTTTTTTTCTGGACAATGATAAGCAACTAGCTCTTTCTGATTTACGCAAGTTTGCCAAGGTGGAGCTGTGGGATAATAAAGAAAAACTAGAAGAAGCGATAGCAGAGATAGGGCCTGATGCTTTGTCGTTAAGCCTGGCTCAGTTTAAGGAAATAGTTAAAGAAAGAAAGACCAAGATAAAGCAATTACTGCTAGACCAGTCTCTTATTGCTGGGGTGGGTAATATTTATTCTGACGAAGCTCTCTTCCGGGCTGGCATCCATCCTCTCACTCCGGCTGCCAGATTACAAGATGAAGAAATAGCCCTGCTCCATAAAGAGCTAAGAAAGATATTAAAAAAATCTATTGAGCTCCAAGGCGAGTCCTTTTCTGACTACCGTAAACCAGACGGTCAAAAAGGTTCTTTCGACTCCTATATCAAGATTTATCGCCGTCAGGGAAAAAAATGTTTTAATTGTGGGGCTATAATAAAAAAAGGCAGGTTGGGTTCGCGTAGTTTCCACTATTGCCCCCGCTGCCAGAAAAGAAAATATTAATATGCTCTTATTGTTATACGGTGAAGAAACCTACCGGCTCCAACAAACAATAAAAGAGGTTAAAGAGGATTACCAAAAGAAGTATAAGCAAGGTCTTATCATTGAAGAGAAGGACGCTTTATTAATGACATTCCAAGAGCTGAAAGATTTTTTCTTTCAGCAGTCTTTCTTTGCTGAGTGCAAGCTAGTTTTTTTAGACAACCTTTTTCTGAACCCAGTCTTTGAACAGGCGTTCCTCAAAGAAGGGGAAAAGTTTGCTCAGGCTAAAGATGTCTTAGTACTTCTCCACAGAGGAGAACTCCCGGATAAAAAAAGTTTAGAGCCCCTTGAAAAAATAGCTGAAGTCCAGCAGTTTAAACCTTTGACAAAAAAACAATTAGAGTCTTGGTTTGAAAAAGAAAGCCAAGACTTAGGGCTTGCTTTTTCCGACGAAGCTAAGAACTTTTTTCTGGATGCCCTGGGGAATGATCTCTGGCGCCTGGCTAATGAAATCAAAAAAACAGCTGCTTATAAACAAAATAGCGGCTCGCATCAAGTTGAAACCAAAGAATTAAAGCGCTTGCTGCAACCCGAGTTAGAAGACAATCTCTTTAAAACCATCGATGCGTTAGCTAATAAAAACAAGAAAAAGGCTCTCCGTCTTATCCAAGAAAACATCTTGAAGAAGAATAATGCCGGACCTGTCTTGGCTATGATAATTTTTCAGTTCCGCGGCTTGCTTTTAGCTAAAAGCTTCCAGGCCAGGGGTGGCGGCTTGAATGATTTTATTGCCCTGGGACTGTTAAAACCTTTCCCGGCCAGAAAATGTTGGTATGCGGCTAATAACTTTAGCCACGACCAACTAAAAAAAGTCTATCAAAAAATTTTTGAGATAGACCTGGGGATTAAACAAGGTCGGATCGACCAAACAGAAGGATTAAAAATGCTGGTTACTGAAATATAGTTAGGCCGAATTGTTCTTACTTAACCTCTTTGTCATTCGTGATTTTTTCCGGCTCGCTGCATTCTTTTTTATAGTTCCTTTTTTAGCAGCTTTATCCAAGGCTTTATAAAGATCTGGTAGTAATTGTTTTGCTTCCTCTTGCTTGTTGTCATCGACAAGAATGTCAATCCGTTTTACCAGAGACTTAATATTGTCCTTGCGTTTTCTATTTTCAGCTTTCCTTGTTTTATTCTTCCTTATATTTTTTTTGGCAGATGTAGTAATAGGCATATAATGTATAATATAATCAGGATCGCTGAGACTATAGTGCTTGAGTCTCAAGCTGGAGCTTATGTTATCACAAAGGTTATTTTTTTTCAACTGCAATCTCCAGGTTAAACATAATTAGCTGATAGCTATGAGAAAAACAATCAAAACAATCATACCGGCTTCAATCTTTAAAATATATCATTTCCTCCTTGCTTTGACAGGAGCTCTTATCTATTGTTTTCCCTCCCGTCAGATAAAGGTTATTGCTGTGACTGGGACAAAGGGCAAATCAACCTCAATAGAGTTAATAGCGCGGATATTAGAAGCGGCTGGCTATCAGGTGGCTGTTATTTCTTCTATTAAATTCAAAATGGCTGATAGAGAGTGGCCCAATGTGCTTAAGATGACCATGCCTGGTCGTTTTACTATCCAGCGTTTTCTCCGACAGGCTGTGAAAAAAGGTTGTCAATATTGTATTCTGGAGACTACCTCAGAGGGGATAGTCCAGTACCGTCATAAATTTATTAATTGCGACGTTGTTGCCTTCACCAACCTTGAACCGGAACACATTGAGCGACATGGCTCTTTTGATAACTATCGTCGGGCGAAGTTAAAGATCTTCCAAGAAAACAAAACAACGCATATCATTAATCTGGATGACCAGTCCAGCCGTTATTTTCTAGCAGTACCAGCCCAAACAAAGATAGGTTTTTCCCTGCTCCCTGACGAAAAACAAAAAACACTAAGAGGGGAGCCAGGACTCTCTTCTCTAAAACAAATAGTCAGAGCTCAGGAATATCAAGAAACAAATAATGGTCTCCACTTAAGGGTAGCTGATACGGATTTTAATCTTAAGCTAAGAGGCCGTTTTAATGCTTATAATGTGCTCCTGGCATTATCCCTGGCTCTCTCTCAAGATATTGATTTAACAATAGCTCAATCAGCCTTAGAAAAGATTGAATCCATTGATGGACGCTTAGAAATGATAATAGAAAAACCATTTAAGGTAGTGGTTGATTATGCCCATACCCCTGGCAGTCTCAAGCAGGTTTATCAGACTCTCAGAGAGAACTATCCAGAGGATTCTCTTGTTTGTCTCTTGGGCTCTTGTGGCGGTGGTCGTGACAAATGGAAAAGGCCAGCTATGGGTGGTGTTGCTGCTCAACATTGCCATTGGATTATCTTGACCAATGAAGACCCCTATGATGAGGACCCCGGTCAGATTATTGCTGACATTAAACAAGGCATTCAGAAAAGTAATTTTCCGGACGATTGTCTAAAAGTGATTGTTGATCGCCGTCAGGCTATCCGGACAGCCCTCTCAATCGCTCAAGAGAATAATATAATTATTGCTACAGGCAAGGGCTCCGAGCCTTGGATGTGTTTAGCCGGTGGTAAAAAAATTCCCTGGCAAGAGAAAGAAATCTTCTGGTCAGAGTTTAAAAAAATATCTCCTAAGGATTGAGATTTTTTAGAAAAATCATTAGAATAAACTAAGTAAAGCTTATGGAAGATTTAAACAAAAGAAAAAAGGAAATAGAAAAAGATATTCAAGGCATTGCTAGCCTAGCGATGTTGAAGAGCGCTTTTAAAAAATATCTCGGCAAGCAGGGTCTTATCAATCGGCTCTTCAGATCTCTTACGGATTTACCGATTACACAGAAAAAGGAGCAGGGTCGTCAGATTAATTTAATAAAGATAGCAACAGAGCAAGCATTAGAAAAAAAAGAGATTGAGATAAAAGACAAGGCAAGAGAAGACACAATAAAAAAAGAAAAGATAGACATTACTCGGCCGGCTGAGAAAAAAGAACAAGGCCATTTGCATATCCTGACTCAGGTTCAGGAGGAAATTATAACAATATTCCAGTCAATGGGCTTTTCAACTGTTGCCGGGCCGGACATAGAAACAGAATGGTATAATTTTGACGCTTTGAATGTACCAGCCAGTCATCCAGCCAGAGATATCCAGGATACACTCTGGTTAGAGAAAGAGAAAGAACAAGATAACCGGAGCAACCTCTTATTAAGAACCCAGACATCGCCGGTCCAGGTGCGCTATCTGGAAAAGAACAATCCTCCTTTTCGCATTATTGTCCCGGGCCGTGTTTATAGGAATGAAGCTACTGATGCTTCTCATGAAGTCCAATTCTACCAATGTGAAGGATTGATGATAGACAAGGATATCTCGGTTGCTAATTTCAAAGCTATTATTAGCAGTTTTTTAAAAAGATTTTTCGGCACTGAAATAAAAACAAGATTCCGACCGGGTTATTTCCCTTTTACGGAACCTGGTTTTGAGGTTGACGCGAAGAGAGGGAACAATGAATGGATGGAGATGATGGGAGCAGGTATGGTCCATCCTAATGTCTTCAAGGCAGCTGGTTACGTCCAAAGGGATTGGCAGGGTTTTGCTTTTGGTATGGGGATAGATCGGTTGGCCATGGTCAAATATAAGATAGATGATATCCGCTTATTCTATTCCGGTGATTTGCGTTTTTTGAAACAATTTTGATCTTTTCTTCTTCTTCTTCTGACTTTTTAATTTATTTGTAATAATCAGATAAGCGAAGAAGATAAAACTAAAAAATTTTATTAACGAGGATACGCA
>JAGYMG010000048.1 GCA_018400675.1 bacterium | reverse complement strand
GATGGGCTTCCAGATTAAGTTAGATACCAATGGCTCTAAGCCCAAGATGCTTAATTACTTGATTGAAGAGCAGTTGATAGATTATGTGGCTATGGATGTTAAAGCGCCTCGAGAGAAATATCTTGAAGCGATAGGTCTGGGCAACCGCTCTTTAGAAAAGATGCTGAAGAATATAGAGGAAAGTCTTTCTCTTTTGAAAGCGGCTCAGCTGGACTATGAGTTTCGGACAACTATCATCCCTAATTTTTTGGGGAAGGAAGATATTATAAAAATTGCTCATTGGATTGAACCGGCTAAAAAATATGTTATTCAGAATTTTCAGCCCGGCAAGACGATTGAGGAAAGATATAGTAAAGCCAAACCTTATCTGGACGAATATTTAGTTGAAATTAGAGAAGCTATTAAGCCGTTTTTTGATACCTGTGAACTAAGATAGTTGTGGCTCTATGCGGCTTGCTCAAACATTCTTTTTCCTTTGTTTGTCTTTCATTACTGGTATTGCCCTTGCTGCTTTCTTTAATCTCCCTTCTTTTATAGCTTGGGAGTTTTTTATTTTAGGTCTTTTCTATTGCTTTATTTTTCTGTTCTTCTCGGGTTGGTCTAAAAACATATTAACCCTCGGTCTTTGTTTGCTGTCTTTGAGCTCAGCCATTTTTTATTATCAAGACAGGGTTGCTGGTTTTGAGCAACAGAAAATAAACGATTATCTTGAGACCGCAGAGCCTCTTGATATATTATTGATGGTTAGCCAAGAGCCTGATGTAAGGAGTAATCATGTTAATCTTACGTGCGACTTGAAAGAAATTTCTTTTGAAGGGGAGACTATCAGCGTAAGCGGGCGATTACTTGTTGTCAGTTATCGTTATCCAGTCTACCGTTACGGTGATTTCTTAAAAATCTCCGGTGTTGTCCAGCCAGCGACTAATTTTGGGGATTTTAATTATAGGGATTATCTTAGAAAGGAAGGAATTTCTGGTATAGTCTATTATCCCGAGATATCACTGGTTGATAATCAAAGCCTAACCAACTGGCAAAAGTTTTACAGTCGTCTCTTGGGTTTTAAGGAGCAGCTGAGAGAAAAGGTTAACCAATATATTGCCCCGCCAGAAAGTTATATCTTGGGGGCTGTCTTTTTGGGTGATAAGCAAGGGATACCCGATAGATGGAAAGAGAAATTGAATAAAAGCGGCCTCCGCCATATCACAGCTATCTCAGGGATGCATATTGTTATTCTTAGCACTGTCTTGGTCACTCTCTTTCTCTCTCTTGGCTTCTGGCGGGGTCAGGCTTTTTATCTGACCGGCTTGGTGATCGCTCTCTATGTCTTGATGATTGGCTTACCTGCTTCAGCTATCCGAGCCGGACTTATGGTTTTCTTTTTTCTCTTAGCCCAAAAAACAGGCCGGCTTTCTGCTAGCTATCGGGCAGTTGTTTTCGCCGCTCTCTTAATGCTGATTTATAACCCTTTTCTTCTTAAAGACGATGTAGGGTTTCAGCTTTCTTTCTTAGCTGTTATGGGGATTATCTCTTTTCTTCCTTTTTTTGAAAACAAAATCAAGACTTTCTTTAAAGGAAAAGCAACCACGCTTACTTCACTTATCGCTCTTACTATATCAGCTCAAGTTTTTACCCTGCCTCTTTTAATTTATAGTTTTGGCTATTGTTCTCTTGTGTCACCGATAACGAATATCTTGGTTGTCCCTTTCTTGGTCTATCTTATAATCCTTACTGCTCTTTTTCTCTTGGCTGCTTTTCTTCACCCTATCTTGGGTTTAATTTTTTCCTGGCCAATCTGGCTGCTCTTACATTATATTGTTCTTATCGTTTCCTTTTTTAGTGCTCTTCCTCTAGCTAGTTTAAACCTCTCTATTACCTGGTTCGGTTTGGCTATTGTTTATTCTTTTTTGCTCTTTATCCTTTGGAAAATACGAAAAAATACGAATTGAAATTTTTAGTCAGACGCGATACAATAAAAGGTAATCAATGATTAATCGCAAACTTAAGGAGATGTTATCCATAGTTATCCCAACCCTTAATGAAGAAAAATACCTCAAGCGGTTACTGGAGGACTTAGCGCAACAAACCTACAAGGATTATGAAATTATTATTGCTGATGCTCATTCTAGAGACAAGACAAAGGAAGTAGCTGCAGCTTATAATGCTCGAGTAGTCGAGGGGGGATTGCTCCCTCGAGGGAGAAATAAAGGGGCTCAAGTGGCCAGGGGTAATCTGATTTTATTCCTGGACGCCGATCTTTCCCTGCCAGAGAATTTTTTAGAAACAGCTCTTGGGAGTTTTGAAAAAAGAAAATTAGACGTAGCTAGTTTCTTCTTAGTGCCCTCACCCCCTTCCTGTTTGGCTAAGATTTTATTCAATCTTTTTTTTAACTATCCTGCAATAATTTTGGGTAGAGCCTGGCCACGTGGGGCTATGGCCATCTTAGTTAAAAAGGAATTTCATGATTCCTTAAAGGGTTTTGATGAAAAGATAAAAATTGGCGAGGATAATGATTATTTTAGGAGAGCGGGGAGAAAAGGAATATTTGGTTTTATTAAAACCGCTAAGGTTCGTGCTTCTCTCCGGAGATATCAACGGGAAGGTTGGCTAAGGACAGGCTTAAAATATGTCTTTATGGAGCTCTACATGGATTTCTTTGGTCCCATTAAAAAAGATTTTTTTGAATATAAATATGTTTATCCTAAAGATAAACTATTCTAATACTTTATAACTAACTATGCAGAAAAAAAATAGCTTTAAGAATAAGCAAAATAAAATAAAAGACCTTCTTTTTCAGAGAGTAAGTCTGCCTAGATTGAGAAAGCCTTTACTGACCGGGAGAAAACAAAATAAAAAAAACAATAACCAGAAGGGCTCAAAGAGTAAGAGCTGCTGTCTTAGTGGTTTCAGGGCGCTTGCCGTAGTGCTCTTAATTATTTTTGTCTCTCTTATCGCGGGCTTCTTAGCTGGCACATTTTCTTTTGTTTATTTTTATCTCTTGGAGAATCAAGAGATGATTACTGTTGAGCAGGACAGTGATGAGGGGACCGCTGGTTATCAGGCTCAGACAGTAACAGAGGATATGATTATTAGGGCAGTGGAAGAGAGCTCTCCCTCGGTAGTCAGTATTATTATTACCAAGGATATGCCTGTCTTTGAAGAATATTATTCTAATCCTTTCGGTGATTTGTTTAGTATTCCCCAATATCGCCAAAAAGGAACAGAGGAACAAGAGATAGGCGGTGGCACAGGCTTTATTATTTCTCAGTCAGGCATGACTCTTACTAATAAACATGTTGTTGCTGATGAGGCAGCAGAATATACCATTCTCACTAATGAAGGTAAAAGATATCCAGCCAGAGTATTAGCCCGGGATCCGGTTCAGGACTTAGCTTTTCTGGAAATAGATAAAGAAAAGTTAGAATCAGAAAATAAAGAATTCTCCCTTGAAGATTTTAAGCCTATAAGATTAGGAGATTCCGAAGAGTTAAAAATGGGTCAAACAGTTGTTGCTATTGGTAATGCTCTGGGTGAATTTAGAAACACTATTTCCGTTGGCGTTATCTCTGGTTTAGGTCGGACTATCACCGCTTCAGGTGAAGGACTCGTTGAAACACTGGAGGATGTTATTCAGACCGACGCTGCTATTAATCGAGGTAATTCTGGAGGGCCTCTTCTTAATTTGAAAGGAGAGGTTGTTGGTGTTAATGTGGCTATGGCTGAAACCGCCCAGAACATAGGTTTTTCTATTCCCATCAATAGGGCTAAAAGAGATATCGAACAGCTTGAGACTATAGGAGAAATTATTTATCCTTTCTTGGGTGTGCGGTATGTCATGATAACTCCGGAAATAAAAGAGAAACAGGATTTGTCGGTTGGTCACGGAGCTCTCCTGATGCCGGCCGATGATGGTCAATCGGCTATTGTGCCCGATTCTCCGGCCGACAAATCAGGACTAAAAGAAGGAGATATTATCCTTGAACTGAATGGTAAGGTAGTTGGTTTAGAGAATAGTCTTGTCAACCTTGTTCAAGAATATAGTCCTGGCGATGAAATAGAGCTCAAAGTGTTGAGCGAAGGGGAGGAAAAAATAGTCTCGCTTGTTTTAATCCGATGGCCGACAGAGTAGAAGCTGTAATTTGACTTCTCTTAAACTCATAGTTATAATCATTTTTGTATGCAATATATGCAAGGGGGTGAATTCACCCAAAAATCTCAAGAAGCGTTGATGCGGGCTCAACATTTAGCCCAAGAGAATAATCAGCAGCAGATAGATGCTCTCCATCTGTTGCTGGCTTTGCTGTCTCAAGAAGATAGTATTGTTTTGAATATTCTCCAAAAAATGCAGGTGGAAACAATATCCCTGAAGAAAAAAATCCAAAAGGCAATTACCAGAATTCCTTCTATCAGCGGCGGTCGTTCCCTCGGTCAGTTCTATCTTACACAGGATTTGGCTCAAGTGTTGGATAAAGCTAAGAAAGAGGCTGTTCAGATGGGCGATCAGTTCATTTCTATAGAGCATTTGTTCTTAAGTCTCCTTGTCTCTGATACCCAGGTCAAGGGAATATTGGAAACAGCTGGTATCGCGGCAGATATTTTTAGGAAACAACTTGTTGAACTGAGGGGAGAAGAGAAGATAACCGATCCTAACCCCGAAGCCAAATACGAGGTGGTTAAAAAATATACCCGCAACCTGACCGAGGATGCCAAGGAAGGACAATTAGATCCTGT
>JAGYMG010000047.1 GCA_018400675.1 bacterium | reverse complement strand
TTAATCAAAAATGGGCCGGTTCATTGACAAAAGAAGAAGTAAAGGTTAAAAAAGCTTTGGGAAACAGGTTAAATCCGTTAGTTCAAAGCGATTCTTCAGCTAGTTCGACGATATATCAGGGTAAGGGAATAAACAGGAAATCAGGTTTTTCTTCCCGCCGTGATTTTCTTAAAACTATTGGTTTAGGTGCCGGTGTTTTAGCCGGAGTTTCTATTGGAGGATTCGGCGCCTGGAAGTGGCTCAGTTCTGCGGCTCAGGGGGATGAAGTTATATTTAAGGCTTATGAGCTGATGGAAGGCAATCATTGGGCTAAAGGATTTATTAAGAGGGTTAACGGCCTGTTTATTAACATAGAGAAAAAAGCCGCCAATGAAAAAGAAGCGATATTAGGCCAGATCTCCAAAATGGTTCTTCCTCTTGAGAGGGTAGAAAAGAATCAAACTGTTATTTTAGAAGCTGCTCAGCGTCAGAATGTAGATCCGCTGTTGTTAGCTGCTATACTATTTGTCGAAGACTTAGATATGGCTCCGGGTGAGGAATATACTGATCTTGCCGGTATATTTGGGTTGGGCACTTCTATCGGTTGGGGACAGATAAAAGTTTCCACTGCTCGTATAGTTGCGCCTGAATGGAGAGAACTTTCCGACAGGAAAGTGGCCGGTAAACTTCTTGATGATAAATTAAATGCTGAAATAGCCGCCCGTTACATAAGATATCTGGCTGATTACGCAGCTGATTTAGAGGAAAAGGGTAAAAATAAAGGCTTAGTAAATCTTTCCGTTTTAGATTCAGATTACCGGCGTTGGAGAAGAGATTTTAATTTTGATGAATTGATAGCAGCCTTGGCTGCCAGCTATACCGCTACGCCTTTTATGGCCAGAGCATTAAGCGCCGGTTATATTCAACCTCCTTTTGATGTTAAAAAATATAAGGCTGCCCAAGGAGAGCTATCCAGTTATTACCAGGCTTCGGCATATGGATATACCGTGCTGGAAGCCTATCGTATGTTTGCTGATTCGGGATTATTTGGTTCTTCATCTTCCTCGGTAATAGTTTCACGTCAGGACCTGATTGAAATGGCGGCAAGAATAAAAAGTTCTATAGAAGATATAGCAGGTTTAAGAGGCTTTAGCTGCCTTTGCAGTACGCACGCTACCGGGTTGGTAGGCCGCCTCAGGGCAGAAGGAATAAACGCGATTATGCAGGAAGAAGATAAGCCGCTGTTGCTTGAAGACGTGAAGGTGGAGATAGACGAGAAAGGAGTAGCAAGTAGCAGTAGTTCCTCTCTAAGTGCTCTAAGCGGCTCTCTCTTTACAGGTCTTAGTATATATACTGCTTTTGTCATTAT
Source organism: bacterium (assembly GCA_018400675.1). Taxonomy (GTDB): domain Bacteria; phylum Patescibacteriota; class Minisyncoccia; order Minisyncoccales; family CG1-02-41-26; genus M55B113. The sequence continues at coordinate 3,396 of JAGYMG010000047.1, read as the reverse complement.
AATTAAAATCACCAAAAGGTATCATTCTCCGTTGCAGTGGAGCATAGAAAAGCTTATTAAGGGTCATAATGGAAATCGGAGAATAAAGAAAATATTGATGAGCCCAAAAGTGCACAGGGAAGATTTGATTGATGAATGTATTGTGAATATTGAGTCTATCGAAAAAGTTTATCCGCGGTTAATAAAAATTGTTGGTGATTTGCATATGAAGGAAAGGGAAATAATAGATAGTTATTTTAGATTAGTAAAGTATATCGGTGAAGAGAAAAATAATAAAATTGTCACCAATTTGATAGATCGAAAACTAATCAAACTTTCGTATAAAGAACCGTTTTTGGGATTACCCATGTATTTGAAATTATGTCAAATGCAGCATAGAGATAATATTAGAAGAGTATTGAGAATGCTGCTCCTATTAGATGTAGATTCTTTTGACGTATTGCTGAAAAGAAAGGTAAGAGTCAAATTCTATCCCGATAATATGTTTCAAATTATAGGAAACCATAAAGAAGCCGCCATTTTATCAAAGACAGTTTATATGATTGACTATTTTGGAATGAATTTGAGAGAAGTTGAATTTACAATAACTATTCCTCTATCCTTTCAGGGCAATCATAAACAGAATATTGTGAGAGTAGCTTTACTGTTAGTTCATGAAATTCAGCATGTTAAAGATTCCCTTAAAAGTGATTACGTTGCTGATACTTTAGAAGGATATTTAGAGATGGAAAGGAGAGCTTTCGATAAAACAAAGCGGGTGAAATTGAAGAATGGATTAGCTGTTGATTTTAACGACGAATTTGATAATTTTAAGGAAATATATAGAGATAAGTTTCATCGAGAAATAAGAAATAAACAATCTAACATAAAATTGCAACAAAATTTCCAAACCCAAAATTCCCAAAATTCCGGGGACACGATATTTAATTCGGCAGATTCATCTTTTAGTTCTTCGCCGGCTGGTGAGGAAAAGGCCGCAGGGGGTTCGTCGATTAGCGTTTTGAATAACCTAAAGAATATAATATTGGTTATAGAGATGGTCAAAACGGATATTTTAAGTTCCGGAAACTGGCAACAGAAAAATCAGGTGAGTTTCTCGCTTGTAGGAAAGGAAAATAGACAAGAGCATTCTATCGCTTACAGAGAGATGCTTAAGGTAGGGGAGATTTATAAAGATGAGTCTTATCTTGCAGAAAGGTTTGAGGAATTAGCTAGGGCCTTGGAAATTTTGGAGAAATACCTTGCGCAGGTAAAAGATATCTTTACTAACTTTTTTACTGTAGCTTCTATTGCTGGTATTGTGTATCTGGTTGGGCATTTTATTAGTGCTGATTTAGGCGGAGCATTGGGATTTTTATCTTCTTATTGGCTTGGCCTAGTAGTAATGGGAGTATTTGCTGGCATTGCTCATTTTGTGGGCAAGAAAGTTTCTTCTTATAAAGAAAAGGGCGATAGCCTTGCAACTAAGATAAAAGAGTATCAGAGTGGTGAAATTACCGACAAAGAATTGGTTCGGAAGGTAATTTCTAAATTAAACGAAAAAATTGTTCAGGACCAATCCCGAAGCCTTAATCCTTTAAATTTACTTTCTAGGTTACCGTTGGTAAATTTAATCTTTGGAAGTCTTTCCAAAAGTAAAGTCGGCACCGTTTTTCTAAAGGGTATAGGCAAAGTGTTGGAGATACCCACTATGTTTATACTTTATACTTTCTTCTTAAGGCACTTTATGCAGCCTTTAAGTTTAGCGGATAATGCTTATTCGTTAAAAATATCTGACAATGAGCTTACTCAGATAGTAAAACAGGCAGAGGAGGAGTTGAAGCAACAAGAACAACAGAGTTTAGCAAAGAAGGGGTTGCGTTCTATAAAGGAAATTATAACCTTAAAGTATATTCTTGATTTTTGTGATATGCAAATTGTTGCATTAGGGGGGCACCTAAGAGAGACAAATAGTCTTTTCACTAAGGTTGTTTTTCTTCTGCCTCTAAGCCTTTTTGTAATTACACGCGGTTTTTACTCTCTTCTTACCCAGAGGCTAGTAATAGCGATAGCTGGAGCTTATATCGCTCCATTAGTATTGAATATGTTGTTTAGCCCCGCTTTTTTAACTAAGGAGCTTCTGGATTTATCTTTCAATTTAAGGGGAGAGATTGAATTTATAATTACTCCTATGAGCATTCTTAGCAGTTTCATAATAGTTTCGTTTTTAAACATTCCAGGGTTGTATAGAATTTGTAAGGGCAATTTTACAGAATACAGTAGAAAGGAAGCTTCTATTCGCTCGATTAAGCAGTCACTTCTAATGCTTAGCGCACATACAGTTTCGATGATGCTTGTTGGACCGGAAATACAAAGTGCTTTGCATTTAACCAAAGGGATTTTTGGTTTAGAAAACGCAGTAGTATTTATGGAAGAATTTGTTTATGGTGCTAATGGCAAGGAAGGTATAGGAACAATGGTAATCAAGGGAGCAGAGGCAGAATTAGGAGTGCGTCCTTTAGAAACGATATATAATCCTTTGGCCTCACTTATCGGGAAACCGGATTTAGCAACTACTGAATATGCTTTACATTTAATGAATATCGCTAACCGCCTACCTAAAGACTTAAGAGGTAGATATAAAGATTTAGTTGGGGAGATGATAGATTTACAAGGTAGGGAAAAAACTACCCTTGAAGAAAAATACAGATTAAAAAAATTACAAAAAGAACTTAAGGAAATAGAAGGAGATGCTATTAAGCGTGAGTTAAAAGGAAGAATTAAAAATAATTCCGAAGAATCAAAAGAAGTCGCTGTTTTGGGTGGTATGAAAGAATTTATTTCAAGCATTTTTAATAAGCTAGCTCCTAATAAAGCCTATGCCGCCGATACGATTGAAGAGCAGATAGATGCAGGCCAAGATTCAACTCCCGCAGTTGAAGTGGGTGAAGCTGAACCTGTAGAACAAGAGCCGCAGCCTCAGCCTAAACCTCAACCTGAAGAAAATAAAAGAGCAGCAGTTGAAACCAGAACTGATTCAGGCGCAGGTGTTCCTGCCGAGGCAGAAAGATTGGAAAAAGATGAACCAGAGAGCACTATAGATAATCAGAAAAGAGATTCAGAAAAAGAGCTTGATCCGGCTCAAACTACAGGAAATGACCCACCGGCAGCTGAATTGACAGACCTAGAGTCAAAGGCTCAAAGGCTAGAAAGGCAAATAGCTGCAGCTAGAGCTAGATTAGAATCTAATATAAAATCAGCTTCAGAAGATAGAGCCGAAAAATTAGCCAGCATAGATGAAGCTGTAAGAGACCTAGAAAATATCTCGAGAAAATTAAGAGAATATAAAAAATTACGTGACATTCAAGAAAACCTTCCGGTAAGTTATCCGGATGACCCCCGCCTCAGTGAAGTGTT
>JAGYMG010000046.1 GCA_018400675.1 bacterium | reverse complement strand
TTTTAAAAATCTAAGTAAAAATTAATTATAATAATAACCAATGATTATTATTTTATTAGGGCCACCCGGAGCTGGCAAAGGCACTATTGCTAATGAGATTAGAAAGAAGATTGAAATCCCTGTAGTATCCCCAGGGGATGTTTTGCGTAGCGCTATCCAAGAAGGAACTGGTTTAGGCAAAGAAGTGCAGAAATATGTTAATGCTGGCAAATTAGTCCCGGATGACTTAGTTGTAAAGATCACAGAAGAAAGAATTAGACAGAAGGAGTATCAGCAGGGATTTATGTTTGACGGCTTCCCGAGAACAATCCAACAAGGCCACGCCCTTGAGTCTCTTAACCAGAGATTAGAAAAAAGACTAGATCAAGTTTTTTATTTCCAGGCATCGTATGAGACAATCGCTGAACGGTTGTCCTCAAGAAGGGTTTGTAGTCAATGTGGTGCTATCCATAATCTTAATTATAATCCGCCCAGGATTGCTGACCGCTGTGATGTCTGTGGTGGAAAGTTAGTCCAAAGGGATGATGATCAAGAGGAGACTATAAAAAAGCGGTTGGAGGTGTATAATAATGAGACCTTGCCGCTGGTAGATTATTATTATGAACAGAAGATATTAACGAGAATAGATGCCAATCGTGATGTAGAATATCGATTCAAGGATACCTGGGAGAGGCTAATGGAGTTAAATTTATTGAAGGGGAATCTGTAATATTTTTCAAGGAAAGATAATTATTTAATCTCCGCCTGTGCATCAAGGCGGTTTTTTAGTTAAAATAAAGTAAATAACATTAAAAATAAAATGGCACAATTAGTTAAAATATTGTCACCCCTAAGCTTTCTGATAGTCACAATTACCTCTATTCCTTTATTAATAACTTATTTAAAGGGCGTGTCTCCAGAGTATTCTTTTATTGTAGACTTGCATGTCTGGTCTGGCGTTATTTTTATTTTCTTTGCGATACTCCGGATGACAAAAAGTAAATCACTGGATATAAAGTAAGCCTTCTTGGCATCTCTTGCCCTTAGTATGTTTAGTTTTTGGAGATAATCTTAAGAATTAATTTTGAACTATGAATTGGAAAATCTTTCTAATTTTTATAGTAGTTTTTGTACTAGTACTAACCAGTATTGTTTTTTGGCAACAACAAATTAAAGAATCGGATAATTTTCCGGAAGAGTCAGAGACAGGGGAGGAATCAGAAGAAAAGAATGAAGAAGAAACAGAACAGCCAGGAACAGAGCAACCAGGAACAGAGCAACCAGCAGCAGCTTTGGCTATTGTGATAGATGATTTAGGGAATAATTATAATTTAGACCTTAGGTTTGCTAATTTTCAATATCCTCTTACTCTTGCTGTTCTCCCTTATAGAGATAATTCTTTGAGAGTGAAGGAATACTTCCAAGGTCTTGATAGATTTGAGGAAATCCTTCATCTCCCTCTTGAGCCTTTAGACGAGGTGCACTACGAAGAGGCAATGCTTTTTACTGATATGACTAAAAGCGCGATTACAGATGCCTTCGAAGCTGCCTATGAGAATATAGGCGGGGGAGTGTTGGGCATTAATAACCATAAAGGGTCTTATTTTACCTCGGACGAGGAAAGTATGAGATATTTGCTGGAGGAAATAAAAGAAAAAGAAATATATTTCTTAGATAGCTTCACAATACATAGCTCCTTAGGATATTCTCTTGCCCAGGTAATGGGGCTTAAATCTTGTAAACGGGATATTTTTTTAGACGTCCAAGATGACAAGGAGCATATCAAGGATAGGCTCTACGCAGCAGTAGATGTAGCTCTTGAGGAAGGGGAAGCAATTGCCATTGGCCACTCCAAAGAGAATACCCTTAATGTTTTATTAGCAGAAAGCGAAAAGATTAAGGAGATGGGGATTAGTTTTGTGAAAGTATCCAGTCTCTGTAAATAAATTCAATAATAAGATGATAGAATAATGCTTTAGAGAATTTTTACTCTCTTTAGTTTGTGATATAGTTACTTTATGCGATACACAATCCAAAAAGAATATCTAATTTTAATTTTACTTGTGCTAATAGTTGGCGCGATAACAGGTTATTTCAATTATCAGAATAATCTATTGAAGGAGGAATTAGTTAGTCTTGAAAACCACTTTTTAGCAGCTGAGACTGAATATAGCTCCACAACAAAGCACTTGAATGAAATCATTGACGGGCTCCAAGAGGATTTAGCAGAGAGGACAGCAGAACGAGATGAGTTTGAACGGAAGTATAATGCTGAAAAGAGTAGGTTAGACTTACTTGCTCTGCAGATATCCGGAATACAGGGGACAGTAGGCCTTTTAGAGAAATTAAGCGAGACAGACCCGGAATTGCTTAAAAAATACTCCAAGGTTTATTTTCTTAATGAGAACTATGTCCCTGAAGAATTAGTCAGGATAGATCCTCAGCATACTTATAGACCAGAAGAAGAATATCTTTTTCATTCCAAGGTCTGGCCTTTTTTAGAGGATTTATTATTATCAGCTGATAGGGCGGGTGTTGACATCAAAGTTATTTCAGCTTATCGCTCTTTTGATACGCAGACTGGCCTCAAGGATAACTATGAAATGATTTATGGCTCTGGCGCTAATCAGTTTTCTGCCGACCAGGGTTATTCTGAACATCAACTAGGCACGACTATTGATTTTACAACATCAGAGATTGGTGCTCGATATACCGGCTTTGAAGAAACAGCAGCCTGTCAGTGGCTTTTAGAGAATGCTTATAAGTATGGCTTTATTCTTTCCTATCCCGAGGATAACCAATACTATCAGTTTGAACCATGGCATTGGAGGTTTGTCGGCAGGACTCTGGCTGAAGAACTACACCAAACAGGCAGGAATTTTTATGAATTAGACCAAAGAGCAATTGATAACTATTTAATATTTTTCTTTGACTAATCTTTAATTGTCTTTCTGTATTTTGTCTTGCCGTTGGGTGATTAGTTGCCTGATGAGATAAATAACAATAAAGGTCAGTGGGTGGGTTTATTAATAATCTGGAAAAATGGAGAAAAACAAATGGAGAAAATGGGAAGTAATCTTTGAACTCTTAATGTTTGGCATTGTCATAGGCGTGACAGAAGATTTGTTAGCCATTAAATTAACCACGGGTGAGCCCATTACTGTAAGGGTAGTAGGTATAGTAATTTTAATAGCTATACCTTTTGCTCTATTGGGTGAAGTAATTTTTGATAGAATAGATTTTGCTAAGATTTTTCAAAGAATGTTCGAGAAAAAATCCAAAGAATAAACTTAGCTCTGATGAACACGGGATTTTTATTGATTCTGATTATTAATCTTTCTGAATCGTCAGAGGGATATTTTTTTGATAAAATGTAAGGATAAGAATATGAATAAAAAAGTTATTTTCATTATTATTCCACTAAGTCTTTTTTTTATTGTGATGGCCTTAGGGATCTTTCAAGGGATATCAGAAGAAAAACAGGAAAAAGACGATAATCGAGTGTCTGATCAAGAGGAGGAAGAAGGAAGAGAAGGTGATGATATAGTCCAACCCGAGGAAGAAGGTGAAAAAGAAGAAGACAACAATGATCGGGTTATTGTCGCTAATAAAGACTTAGAGGGACAAATAGTAGAATATCAATTCACTATTAGCGATGTTCCTTCCCCTAAGGGGGTTGTTTTCTCGCCGGACGGAGAGGAGATATGGGTGACCTCTTTAACAAACAAGCAGACTGGAGTCTATGTCTTTGAGGCGCTGACAGGGGAAGAAAAAGCGCGGATTCAACTTCCTGATGGAGGTGGTGTTGAAGTGATATTTAATCAGGACGGCACAAGGGCTTATGTCAGCCAGATGGAGACGGCTCGGGTTTTTGAAATCGATAGTTTCAGGAAAGAGATTATGCGTGTCTTTGAAACAAAGAGCTCTTGGACCAAGGTTCTTTTTCTTGCGGCTGATGGCAGCAAACTATATGCCTCAAACTGGGTGGATGATAATGTTTCAGCCTTTAATCTTGAGACAGGCAAGTTATTAAACAATTTTCCTTCTCCGGATACGCCAAGAGGAATATATGTCACTAAAGACAATAAAGTCCTATATATTGCCGGTTTTGGCGAAGGGGAGTTGCAGGAGATTGATTTAGCAACAGGGGATAGTAAGATTATTTATAAGAGCGACGGTGCTCTGCGCCATATTGTAGGAGATGAAGAAAGAGGTTTTCTTTTTATTTCTGATATGGCCAGGAATACAATCTGGCAGTTTGATATGGAGACTAAAGAAACAACAGCCTTTGCAGAGACCGACGTTAATCCAAATACAATTGCTCTAAGCCCGGATAAAAATATTCTTTTTGTTTCAAATCGCGGGGAGAATTATTCCCTAACAGATTATAGTCGTCCGGGCCCAGAGTGGGGGTCAATTCTTTTGTTCGATGTTAACACGGGTTTGTTATTAGATGCTATTCTTGGAGGTAACCAACCAACTGGTCTTGATATTTCGCCTGACGGACAGTGGCTTGCCTTTTCTAATTTTTTAGACCACAATCTTGAAATTTATCAGATTCCTGATTATTCAGTTTTAGTAGCTGGCAATGGCGGGGCTAGTAATAACTATAAAGCAGCTTTGGAAAAATAAGGATTTAAAGAAAAAGCCTAGAAAAAGGGATTGACATTTTTATTAATCAGCGTTATCACAGAATAATCAATCTGTTTTTTAAAAATTTAAAAAGGAGGTGAAAAGATTGAAGCACTTGAATATTTCAAAAAAAGAAAAAAAAGAAATAGCTGATGATTTATTTGATGTC